>JAZRUL010000069.1:0-8321 GCA_045652505.1 Candidatus Onthoplasma sp.
AAATATTCAAAGAGAAAATTATGTGAATGAAATCACAAAGGCTTACAATGCTATTACTTCAAAATATGGTAATATCTATATGGACAAAGCCATTGATTTCTTACAATCATCACTTGATGTGGGTATCGGTTATGATCTTGAATTGCAAAAGAAAACTCAAAGTGAAGGAAAAAAATTCTCAAATATGGAATATAAATCTTTGTCTGCATTTATGAGAAATCCTGTTCAAATACCAAACAATGCAATGAAGATCAATGTCTCAATCCGTACAGATCTCAGCAAATTGAACAAAATGGCAAAGTTGGCAAATATCAACATATATCTTTTCGAATCAGCTAAGTATTCAAAAGAACAAGCAAAAGAAGTTTTCTTTGAGAATAACAAAAACGAAGCAAAATATGCCAACAAGTCTTACCAAGACATGGCAAACAATGATTATTTCTATTACAATCAAACACAATGTGACGTTATCAGCGACAAAGTTATGCCAAAAAACACTATTGCAAAAGCAATGTATAAAAATGAATTAAAAACCGGTTTCATTGAATTTGTGAACTCAGAGATAATTAAATAATACAAATAAAAAAACGAGATATATTTCTCGTTTTTTTATTGGTGCGAGCGGAGGAACTTGAATCCCCAACCTTCAGCTCCGGAAACTGACGCTCTATCCAATTGAGCTACGCTCACATATTATTGTTAAACTTAATTAACAATATTAAACTTGAAAGATTTCATTGCTTTTAGTTTCTGATTCTTCAAAAGTTTTGATGATGTCAAGATAAGTGTTCATATCAACAAGAGCAATCAAATTCATCAAAACGGCTGGAGTGATATTATCTTTACATACAACTCCCAAACTATTTTTTGCAAAATAATCTGTATCGTATTCGCCGATACCAAAAATATGGTAATTATTTTTCTTTTGTAAATTATTCACAAATTCATTGTTTATATAACTCAAAGTGTTATTTGCTATTGCAAAAGTTTGGTTTCTCACCATCCAAGCTGCGTAAATACTAGTTGAATTTATATATTTTATCATTTTATTCTCCTTAATTAAATTTCAATTTCAATTCCAACAACGCCGTATTTTTCAATGTCGGTTTTGGAATAATATTTTTTCATGTCTTCTGGGTTTGCGGTTTCATGTTCAGTATATCCTAATAATGTTTTGTCAAAAGCGGAATATAATTGTTCAAAATTTTCAAATATGTGTAGATTAATAACTTTTGCTGTTAAAATTTCATTTGTTTCTCTATCTGCAAATTCTATAAAATCATCAATTTTTATTAGTTTTCTTTTTTCGTCAAATAGACGCATTTCGATTTTTTTATCCCCAGATTTTATTGATAGAAAGGGGTTGTGGTTTAATCTCATTTCATGTAGCATAATTTTCAATCCTTTTTGTATAAGAAATTTTGCAAACTTAAATTTGGTTTTGGTGCAAGCGACATATCAGCTATACCTATTCCGTCAATATAAGAATAGTATGCGGCACTGCCAATCATGGCGGCGTTGTCTGTGCAATATTCAAAATCAGGAACAAAACACAAAATACCATTTTCTTTTGCTTTTTTGTCAAGAACTTTTCTCAGTCGCTTGTTTGCGCTGACACCTCCAGCAACAACAATTTTATCATATCCCAAATCTAGGCATGCTTTGATTGTTTTTTCTGACAATTCGTCGACAACTTGAGTTTCAAAACTGAAACATATATCTTCAACCGGAATTTTTTCTCCACGTTGCTCGAGCTTGTGAATATAGTTGATTACCGCAGTTTTCTTTCCGCTAAAACTGAAATTGTATCCTAGATCAGTTGGTTTGTTGAAAAAGATATTTTCTTTTCCGTTTTCTGCCATTTTGCTCACCTTTGGTCCACCTGGATAGCCTAGTCCCATAACACGAGCGACCTTGTCAAAACTCTCTCCAACTGCATCGTCCATGGTTGTTCCGATGAGTTCGTGATGATTGTAATCTTTGACATTGATGATCGCAGTATGACCGCCACTAACAAGAAGACAGACAAAAGGTGGTTTGAGTTCAGGGAAACTCAAATAATTTCCTGCGATATGCCCATATATATGGTTGACAGCGATCAAAGGTTTCTTGGTGGCATATGCAAGAGCCTTGGCATAACTCACACCGACAAGCAATGAACCAATAAGCCCTGCGCCATAAGTGACGGCAATTGCATCAATATCGTCAAGTGTTGAGTTGGATTCTTTAAGTGCAAGATCCACAACATTGTCAATTGCGGTGATGTGGTTTCTGCTGGCAACTTCTGGAACGACTCCACCAAATCTTGTGTGAATATCAATCTGGCTTGACACTATGTTGGATAAGCAAAAACGACCGTCAATGACAACGGACGCACTTGTTTCATCACAGCTGGATTCAATAGCCAATATTTTGAAATCTTTTTTCACGATGATATTATAACACATTTTATATTCTAATTCAATATTTTTATTAAATTTGACCAACAAAAAACCCTTTAATTTCTAAAGGGTTTTAATTATTAAATATTGTTTATGTTTTCTTCGCCAAATTTTGTTTCTTGTTTGTTGTTTCTGCGTCTTGAAATTGCGTTGTCGATTTTTCTTTCTTTTGATTTTCTTAGATCTCTCATGAAAGCGTCACTAGCGTTGTCGCATGCTGATTCTGGAGTATTTCCTTCAGCAATTCTCACGATTTTTCCATCGCTAATTTTACAACTGAAAATATACTTTCCGTCCTTATTTATTCTTTGGATTTCGACTTTAGCGTCTGTTGATTCGAGTTTAGCAAGTTGCTTAGAAACCGCTTCTCTTTCAATAATTTTGTTGTCTGTTTTGTAAAATTTATACATAGTCACTCCTTTTTGATACAATTATTATACCACAAGAATCAAGGCAACACAAGAAAAATGAAAAATTTTTATAAAAAAATATAATAAAAGGAAATGTTGACAATAAGTTCATATTATGATAAACTAAAATTAGTTTAATAAAGGAGTGGTTATGGATACAATAAAAAATGAAGGAAGAGAATATTTTAGTGCTACAACTTTCGTAAAAGGATTGTTTAGTCTTGAAGATCAAACTCGTAATTATTGTCGTAATGCTTATGAGAATGCTGGTTTTATAATTCCTATGGAGGGATATGCGTTATATACGGAAAAATTGGCAGGTCAACATTATTGCGAACATAGAGATAAGTATATTGAGAGTAATGGGGAGCAGGCAAAATATTATCCTAGACTTCTTAACTATATTACTAAATATGGTCCGGTATATGTAATGATGATATCTATGTCTTTACAAAAAGCAAAAGAAGAAGCACCTAAGTATGGAATTGAAGTGAAAGATGAAATAACTAGAGAAGAGAATATTCAACTTGTTTATGATGTTGCCAGAGCTATAACTAAAAAAATCAGAGCAGAAGTTATGGCAGGACATGAAGAAGGAAAGAGTATCACAAAGATTCAATTTGAAGATCCAGCCGAAGATAAATATACAATGAATGTGGCGCATTGTTCGGATTGTTTTAGTGCAGCTAAAAACGAATCAGCAATAGCGTTAAAAGCTATGATGAATTTTAACAAGGCAAAGGAACAAAATCCTAATATAATTGAAGATAGTAGAAAGGAATTGATGCCTTACGAATTTGGCGATGAGAAAAATGTTTAATACTTTTCTCGCGTAATCGAAAAATATGTAAATTTAATTTACAAAATCAAACACTTTTTCTCTTGTAATCGAAAAAGATGTCTGGTTGCATTTACAACAATAAAAAACTGCTGATTTCAGCAGTTTTTTTGTTTTCTATTTAACTCGTTTGTCTTGAGATGTGAGTGAGATATTGATTGCCAAATTTTTGTTGGCAAGACGACTGAAAATTCTCTCATCATATCTATCCAAGATATTATCCAAAGACAAGTTTGTTGAAATAAATGTTGGTTTTTTGTTGATTTGTCTTGTGTTGATAAGATTATATAAATATTCTTTTGTCACATTTTTAAGTACAGGTTCTGTACCTAAATCATCGATAATCAAAATATCTGCGTTGATACAATCACTGAATTCGTAAGATTTGCCAATATGATAAAGTCTTGCGAGTTCGTTGATATCAAAAGCGGTTTTATAACACACAAAGCAATTTTGCCTGAGCATTTCTTTTGCAACACATTCTAGCATAAATGTTTTTCCTGATCCGACACCGCCGATAATGTTGATATTTGTTTTGGTTATGTCTGGATATTTCTTGCACCAAGTTTTCAATATTTCGTATGCTTTCTTGTCAACATCGTCCAGAAGATTTTCGTTGCTTTCTTCAAATGATTTAAAATCTGTCTGAGTGCTTGTCATTGTGGAAATCTTTTTGTTCAAAGCATTGTTTAGACAAACACAAATTCTACCGCCGGCGATGCCTGTGTCATTGCAAATTTTGCAATCGTATTGCGGAGTCAAACTTGATTTGTTGACACCAAGTTTTTCAAGCATGGCATTTATTTGAAGTTTCAAATCTTCAATATCGTGCTTGAGCATAAGATTTTCTGTTTCGTATGTAGATTTCAGATAATCAAGGTGTGTTTGTGTATACTTTGTGTATAACTTATTAAATTCTGGATTTTCGCAAAGTTTTTTGATATTGTTTTCGGCTTTTTCTTGAGCACGAATTCGCTTGAGCATAAATCCTTGTTTGAGTTCGTTTATCAATCTTTGTCTGTTCATACTACACCTCCACTTCATCTAGGTTAGTGAGAAGGCTCTTGAGTTGTTCTTTTGTGTAATTATTGTGGATAAACGAAGAATCTTTTTGCGGAACAAAGTTGTTTTTCTTTGCCAATTCAAGAGTTTTAGTTCCTTGAGAATTCCAATTTGATAATATTTGATTTAGATATTGAATTGCATTTGATTTTCCGTTTGCAATAGTTGATGCATAGACAATAACTTCGTGAGCAAATCCCCAATTCTCAGTCCAAACTTGATAGAAATTCCTATCTTGATTGTTGACAAGTCTATTAAGACCCAAGGTTGACAAAACTTCCAAAATTTTGTTGTCAGTTGCGAGATTGTCACTTAAATATTGTTGATAAGATTCAAGGTTTACGATACCAAGTTTGAATAATTTATTGATAACATTATTGAACCCTTCCAAAGTTTTGATAGAAGACTTGAAACAATTGTCTGCGATCACTTTGAGTGTAGCAAGATCAAAACCTTTTGTTTGCCAAGGTACGACATAAGTGTCAATTTCTTTGGATAAATCTTCATAGAAAATGCCAAGTTCTTTATTGACGGTTGTTGCAATTAAATAAAGATTTTCTTTGTTGAGTTCATAGTTTTCAATTTCATCGATTGACATCAATTTGTTTGTGAAATATTTGGTCAAATATTCATCCAACACATTTACATCAAGTCTGCGTTTTTTGTCTTTCAATGATTTTACAACATATATAATTACATTCAATTCGAAACCATAAGAGTTTAGCCATTTATCGAGAAGTTCTTTGTCTTCGAGTTGTATTTTTCTCTTTGTGTTCATAGCAGATAAGATAAGTGACATCTTCTCATCAGCAAGACCAAGTTCGCTTATTCTATTTTCAACCGCATCTAAAGTTCTGATATTATCTTTGAGCCAATCTTTTGCAACAGTGATCACATAGTTTGGATTCAAATTGAAACCTTTTTGCTCAATGCAATATTTGCTCAATGCTATGATTGCGGCCTGATCCATATGTTCTCGTTCAATGAGATTGTAAAATTCAGCAAATTCGTTTGGCATAATCATACGCTTTTCGAATAATTCTTGCATTTGAATGTTGAAGTCAGCGTATTTGTCCACTTGAAATTTCTTCACATGAACAGAAGTTTTTGTGATAGGAAGGTATCTTACTTCAATAGGATCTGTTGACAATACTTGAACAAGTCCCATATCTTCCCAATATTTAAACAATGAAATTACATCATCAGGACAAACTTTGAGTTTTTCAGCAAAAGAATCCAAAGAATTATCATTGTCGTCAGGGTTTGAACATTTACTTAAACCTAAAATATAAACCTTGACACACAAATCTGGAGCTTTTGGCAAAAATTCGTTGATAAATATATTATCAACCAAAGTTTTATTGTCAGCAGTGAAGCTTTGTGAATATTTACAAAATGCCATGACAACATAATATCACAAAAATTTTGATTTGTCTATCATTAGTGAAAAATTATATTAAATCAAATTTTGGATAAGCTTTGTTCTATTTGAAAGGTTGACAAAATATTCTATTATATGAAGAAGTTTTTTATATTAATTGTCAGTTTTTGCTCTATTTTAGTTTTTGGAGCGTGCAAAAATAAAGATAAATTTGATATTATTAATCAAAATCTAACCAACTTCAACATTCAAATCGACTTTGACAATGATAATAAGTCGGCTGATTGCGAGATGAGTGTCGATTACATAAACAACACTGGCGCAGTATTGGACGAATTGAGATTTAATCTATATCCAAGATATTTTGCTGAAGGTTTGACAGAACATGTGGTTTCAAATACGAAGTTGAATCAAGCGTATCCAAATGGTATGAGTTATGCGACTTTTGAGATAGAAAGAGTTGTGGTAGACGATAAAGATGTCGATGTAAATTATATAGATGAAGACCAAACTGTGCTGAGTGTGAATTTAAACGAAAATCTCATACCTCAGAATAGAGTTGTCGTAAAGATAAATTTCAATTTTTCATTGCCAAATTGTCAACATAGATTTGGATATGGAGATAATACAATAAATATTGCAAATTTCTATCCTATTTTGTGTGTGTATGAAAATGGAGATTATGTTCAAAACGGCTATCATTCAAACGGAGATCCATTCTATAGTGAAGTGTCAAATTATAATGTAGAGTTGGTGGTTGATGATTGTTTGGTGGTGGCGGGCACGGGTGAGAAAAGTTGTCGTAAAAATGAAAACAAAACTAAATATACATTCACAGCGTATTCTGTGAGAGATTTTGCTTTGGTGTTGAGTGAAAAATTCAATGTTGTCAGCGAAAAATATGAAAACATAACTATAGATTATTATTATTTTTCCGACACAGATCCGTCTAGGTCGCTAAAGGCGGGAGTTGATGCGATAAAAACGTTTTCAAAACTTTTTGGGAAATATCCATACGCTTCGTATTCGATTGTCGAAACAGATTTTGTGTATGGTGGAATGGAGTATCCGAATTTGGTTATGATTTCTTCGCAGATTGACAATCATGACGATTATATAAATGTGATTGTTCATGAGACGGCTCACCAATGGTGGTATGGTGTTGTTGGGAACAATGAATTTGAATTGCCATGGTTGGATGAAGCGATAACCGAATTTTCCACAATTTTGTTCTATGATTATAACGAAGGATACAATTTTAGTCATGACGAAATGGTGAAAATTAATAAAGAAAATTATTCATTATTTGTTTCTGTTTATCAAGATGTGTTGGGGACGATTGATACTAGCATGAGATCGGTTGATCAATATGATACCGAGCCAGAATATATTTATTGTACTTATGTGAAAGGTGTGTTAATGTATGAAAGTTTGTATCAACTGATTGGTGAGAAAAATTTTCTAAACGCTTTAAAATTTTATTACAACAACAATCGATTGAAAAATGTCGGAGTCCAAGACTTAATATCTGCTTTTGAAAAATCAAGCAAAGAAAACTTAGACAATTTCTTTTCAAGTTGGCAGAGCGGAAAAGTTGTGATAAGATAAATATAAAAATTAGTAAAATAAATATAAAAACAACAAAAAAACAATAAAAAATAACAAAAAATATAAAATTTTGTTATTTTTTAATTAAAATTATTATTTTTTTGTAATTTAATTTAATATTATTAAAAATGTTTCATTAAGAATATATGTTTATTACTTAAATAATTTATTATAGATTCAATAATTAAAATTATTTTATATTCAATTGATGATAATAATATTTTTTCATTATTGTTAAAAGAGTTTTTGTTTTTCAAAATCATTGAAACTATGTTAATTAGGTTTTTTAGAAATAAAAATACATCAAAATTTTTTATCTCGATTTGCGTTTGCTTTTTGATTTTATAACTAAAACAAATGTCTGAATATAATTCAACTATCTCGGTTTTTGCCTTTTCAATGATTGATCTTAAAGGTTTATCGGTTTTGTTGTTTAATCCATTGCAGATACTTATACAATCAATAAGGTTTAAGCAAATTTTATTTATTAACATATCATTGCTGTTAGTTAGATTGTTGAAATATTCGTTTTTCATTTTCTCATATTCATCGTTTGTTAAAATCGGAAAATCATTAAACTC
>JAZRUL010000070.1:0-5006 GCA_045652505.1 Candidatus Onthoplasma sp.
AATTGCTGAAAACCTACCCAGACAAAAACGTCAAGGATATAAAAGTAGAACATATTTCTTTGTATCACAAATTGAAACACGCAGCCAAATATACAGATATGGCTATTAAAGAACTTGTAGAGGCTTTAGGTTTTGATGCAAGTACTTTCAGATCAAAAAAATCAGCTCTTCCTAGCTTGAAAATTCACAAAAATAGTTATGTTATTGCAACACTTAAATCAATTCAAGAAAGAGATGGAGAAATAGATTTGGTGGCGGACAAAGATTTGTATAGAGACGCTTTGATTTGTTCGATCAAGGAAGGAAAATCTCTCAAAGTATGGCTTAATGATAATGATATAAAAGTTTCAAACAAATCTTTGAGCGAATATAGACTCGCCAGAATGAAAGTTGATTATCAAGAAAGAGTGGAAGAAATCAAAGAGATTCAAAACCATATCATCAAGGAAGAAAATTTAACAATTCCAACAGATGAAAGAGAAAAATATTATTTCAATTTATCACTTGCAGAAAAAACAATCAAAAAATTGAATGATAATTACGAGTCAGACTTGGAATCAAAACCGATTGTCACAAAAGTTAAAATGCAAAATAGTGCTTATATATTATAAGCACTTTTTCTTGTGAATACAATCCAAACACGTTTTCGAATTTAAGAGAAAGGTTTTTTGAAAAGTTTTCAATTTTATTGAAAAATATTTATGTTATTAAATTTTTCAATTTTATTGAAAAATATTTTTGTTATTAAATTTTTTGTGATATAATTAATACAATATTAGGAGAAATTATGAAGAAAATCGTAGTGTCAGCATCAAGTCTTCCGGCAGGAAGAAATATGTCTAGTCAAATTGAATACCTTGCTCGTGTCGGCAACTTCGGTGCGGATATGTATCACTTTGATGTTATGGACGGCACTTATACAAAAAATAAATCTGCAGATTACACATATATTGAGCAGTTGAAAGAAGGTTCAACCTTACTTTTTGATTGTCATCTTATGGTCAATAGTCCCGCAAAAGTTGTGAAAAAATATGCCAAAGCGGGTGCTAATATTTTGACAATACACTATGAGGTTTTTTTGGATAAAAAATATCTCATCAAAACTTTGAAAAAAATAAAGAAACTTGGAATGATGGCTGGTATTGCTATAGATTTGAATACGGATATAACAGAAGTTGACAAGTTTATCAAATATGTTGATTTGGTGCTAATTATGTGTGTCAAAGCAGGAAAGGGTGGTCAATCGTTCGACAAATCTGCAATCAAGAAAATCAAGCATGTGCGCCGTATGTATCCAAATGTTTTGATCGAAGTAGATGGTGGAATCAACGATGTGACCGGTGCGAAATGTGTGTCTGCCGGAGCAGATATTTTGGTCAGCGGAAATTACATTTACAACAATGATACTTTTGAAGCAATACAAGGATTGAAAGGAAAAAATGGATAATAGATATTATTTTGAAAAAACGAAAGATGATACAATAGAGATCTGTGGCCAGGAAGCGCAACATCTATTGAGAGTCAGAAGATGCAAAGTTGGCGATCAAATTGTTGGTTTCAATGGTGATGGAATGGATTATAATTTGATTATTACAGAAATCAACAAACAAAGTGTTTATGCAAAAATTGATAGCAAAACAAAAAATCGTGCAAGTGATGATATATCGATCACAGTATATCTTGCCATGATCAAAAACGATGCTTTGTCTACCGCACTTGACAACTTGGCTGAACTCAATGTCAAAACTGTCAAATTGTTCAGGGCAGATCGCTCAATTGCTGTCGTTGATGAAAAGAAATTGGAGAAATTGCGCACGAATATTATTCAAGCCAGCAAACAATGTGAGCGTGCAGATATAATGAATATCGAAATTATTGATAAGAATAAAATCAAAGAAGACGCCACAGAAAAATTATGCTTTTTTGCCTACGAAGATGCTGAAGAAAAGATCTCAAATTTTGATGGAGATTTTTCTGTTATTATCGGGCCAGAAGGCGGATTTAGTGAGGCAGAAGTGAAGTATTTTTCCGGCTTTGCCAAAACAATCAGTTTGTCAAAAACAATTCTTCGTGCTGAAGTGGCATGTGTTAGTGCAGTGAGTGCCCTAAAGGCGGTGAATAATGCTCGCTAGTATTATCACACTTGGTTGCAAGGTCAATGAATATGAGAGTCAATCAATTTTGACGCAACTCAAAAACAATGGTTGGAAGATAACCGAAGGCTTGGTGCGAGCTGATTTATACGTTGTCAACACATGTGCTGTCACAAACATGGCAGAGAAGAAATCTCGTCAAATGCTCAGCAAAATCAACAAACTTAACCCTGATGCCAAAATTGTTGTGATTGGTTGTGCTGTGCAGAACAATCCTGAGCAGTTCAAGGGGGAAAATATCATTGCTTTTGTTGGCAATCAAGGAAAAGACAATATTGTCGGTTGTATGAGCAATAATAATAGGAAATTGCAAGAAATTGATCATAACAAATTTGAAGAAATGAGCAAGCCTACCGAGACTACATCAAGACAATTTATAAAAATTCAAGATGGTTGCAACAACTTTTGTACATATTGCATTATTCCTTATCTTCGCGGTAGGAGTAGAAGCAGAGATCTGTCAAGCATTTTGGACGAAATAAAAGCAACCAAGTGTAGCGAAATAGTCCTGACAGGTATTGATATGAGTGATTATCGTATAAACGGCGAAAAAGCACTCAAAACAGTAGTGCGAGAAGTTGACAAAATTAACAAGCGTTTTAGAATTTCGTCACTTGAATGTAATGTGCTTGATGATGAAATGCTCGATATTCTTGCTAACTGCAAAAACTTTTGTCCGCATTTTCATTTGAGTCTTCAGTCGGCAAGCAATGACACTCTCAAGAGAATGAATCGCCACTATACGATTGAAGAATTTAAGAGTATAGTATCAAAAATCAAATCAAAGTTTCCGACCGCTTTTATTGCAACCGATATCATTGTTGGTTTCAAAGGCGAAACGGATGCCGAATTTGAAGACACATTGAAGAATTTGAGAGAAATTCAATTTGATTTCATGCATATCTTCCCATATAGCGAAAGAGCAGGCACAGTAGCAGAGAAATTACCAAATAGTGTCGATAAATCAGTTGTGAAACAAAGAGAAGCAAAACTTATCGATCTTAATCAACAATTGATCAAATCGTGCTACGAAAAGAACATGAACACTTGTCACAAAGTGCTCATTGAAATCAATGAAGATGGAAAATCTTATGGCTATACAGAAAATTATATTTATACAGAAATTGATAAAATAATCGAAGTTGGAAAGATAATAAATGTCAAATTGACTGAAATTTTACCAGATGGTATGAAAGGAGAAATTTATGGATAATTGTGTATTTTGCAAAATTAGAAAAGGGGAAATCCCAGGAACAATCTTATACAAAGATGATGATTTTATGATAATCAAGAACATTGCACCAAGTGCGAAGGTTCACTTGCTTGCAATACCGACCGAGCATGCGCCATATATTGCAGATATCAGCGAAAAATCGGCTGAATTGCTTGGCAAAATGATGTCAAAAATCTCTCATATGCAAGAAGAATTGGGACTAACAAATGGTTATAGATTGATTATCAATCAAGGCGAAGACGCAGGTCAAACAGTTGGTCATATTCATATTCACATTATGGGTGGCGAGAAGTTGGCCGAGTTTTAGGAGAAAATATGCAAATAATGTATTGTCATCATGCAATGAGAAAGAAAACAAAAAACAAATTGACTCAGCAAGATGGATTGACGGCTTTGGGTATAAAAGATGCCAAAAATATAGCGAAATACTTGGCAAAAATTAGCGAAAGAGAAAAGATCGTTGCAATACATACTTCACAATTTTATAGATGTCGAAAAACTGCTGAAATTTTGAATAAATATATCAAGGTTCCAATAATTATAGACAAAGGATTTGACGAATTCAAAAGTGTTGAAGGTGAAACATGGACAGATTGTCAAAACCGAATAATGACTTCTATAAACAAAATAGTAAAAAAATATAAAGACGATGAAATGGTTATTTGTGTTGCAAGTGGAGTAAATATAGCAGGGTTTATAAATTCGGCATATAATTTACCTGCCAGTGAAGATACGCCTTTTTTGTGGGTTGGTATGTGTTCGCCAATAGTTTTTAATTACAACAAAAAAAATAAAAAAGGATCTATTAAAGATAAATTTACCTTTACAGGAAATAAATAACAAAATTGTCAAAAACTCTTGACAATAGTTTGAGTTTTATGTAAAATAAAAAAGAATTTATAAATAAAAGTGGGTGAAAATAGTGACTACAGTTCGTTGTGGAGAAAATGAATCAGTTGAAAGCGCATTGAAGCGTTTCAAACGTAAATGCCAAAAAGACGGCATCATTGGCGACCTTAAGAAGAAACAAGAATATCTCAAGCCAAGTGTAAGAAAGAAAGAGAAACAAAAAGCAGCTAGAAAACGTGCAGCAAAGAAATCTCGTTATTAAAAATTTCCGCTAATTGCTAGCGGTTTTTTTATTTGCCTATTGACAATTTAATAATATATGATATAATACAACACGTAAGGAGACAAAAATGGTATCAGAAAAATTTTTAAACGAAATGAGTTTGGCTTATAATAATTTTTCAAAAGAAATTTGGAATTTTAGAGCGGAACTAAACAAAGCTTATATCAACAAAGACAAAGAAGGTATTGAAAAAATATGGTCTGAAAGATTTAAGTTTTTTGATAAGAAGTATGATGTAATGTTTATTTCAAAAAAATTCAAAAATGAAGATCCTGAAGAAAGAAGACATGAAATTTGGATGAACAAAACATATATGCTTTCCAATATAGAAAATTTTTACTTCAGATGCATTTCAGAGAACAAAGATGATTACACATTAAATTTCAAAGGTAAAATCAACTGTGTTGCCAATGTATTGTGGGTTGCTCGTGCTATGTATGATGATGTTTTGAGAAAAGTTACAAGAAAAAATTCCAGCAAAAATGAA
>JAZRUL010000071.1:0-2834 GCA_045652505.1 Candidatus Onthoplasma sp.
GGTGGTAAAGTTGGTGTTATGGTTGAAGCTGATCCATTCAACGCTGGTGAAGACATTCTTCACGACGTTGCTCTTCAAATCGCTGCAAGCAAGCCAAGTTATGTTCGTTCAAGCGAAGTTCCAGCAAGCGTAATCGAGAAAGAAAAAGAAATCTTGCTCGCTCAAATGCAACAAGATGAAAAGAATGCCAACAAACCAAAAGAAATTTTAGAAAAAATCGTTCTTGGAAAAATCGGCAAATTCTACACAGAAAACTGCCTTTTGAACCAACCATTTGTTAAAGATGACTCTATGACAATTGAAAAAGTTATCGGTGACAAATTCAATGTTGTGAAATTTATCCGTTGGGAAATGGGTGAAGGTCTTGAAAAACGCAACGATGACTTTGCTGCAGAAGTTGCTGCACAATCAAAATAATATCATAGATATTAAATTTAAATAAATAAGAAATAGCGAGTGTAATCACTTGCTATTTTTTTTGAAATTTTGTAAAATCAAAATATAATATTTTATTAGGAGATTTTATGAACGAAAACGTAGATATGACTCTCATGGAGTTTGAAGAAAATTTAGAAAAACAATTCAATCATTTGATTGATGAACTTATGATGATAAGAGTGGGTCGTGCCAATCCAAAGCTCATTGAAAACATCAAAGTTGACTACTACGGCACAATGACACCGATTTTCCAAACAGGAAACGTTATGGTGCAAGATGCAAGAATGCTTGTTGTTTCTCCTTGGGACGCAAGTATGCTCAAAGCAATCAAGACAGGTATCGAAGCAGCCAATCTTGGTGTATCTGTCAGCGATGATGGAAAGATCATTCGTGTTGGTTTCCCTATGCTCACTGAAGAAAGAAGACGTGAGTATTCAAAAGATGCCAAGAGATTGCTTGAAGAAGCAAAGATTGCTATGAGAAATTCTCGTCGTGATTGTCTTGATGTCTTCAAAGATATGAAGAAGAATAGCGAAATCAGCGAAGACGACTATATGACTCTTGAAAAAGATGTTCAAAAGACATTGGATTCTTATACAGACAAATCTGATGTGGCTTGCGAAAAGAAAATTGCAGAAATAATGGAAGTGTAGAAATGAATTTTAATGATTTAAAAAAAGATCCAAGAATGCCGAAACATATTGCTTTTATCATTGATGGCAACGGCAGATGGGCAAAGAAACGTGGTCTTCCAAGAAGTATGGGGCATAAAGCTGGATTCGAAACTCTAAACAAGCAAATTGGCTATGTTCAAGAATTGGGAATCAAGAATCTTTCAATATATTGTTTCTCTGCAGAGAATTGGAATAGACCGAAAGCTGAAGTTGATTATTTGATGAAACTCTTTGATGATATGCTCGATGATTACAAGAAAAAATATATTGACAAAGATGTTCGTATCATAATTTCAGGAGATATGGAAGATGAGCGTCTTCCAGAATCAACAAGAAAGAAAGCAAAAGAGATTATGGAACTGACAAAGGACAAAACAGGATTTGTATTAAACCCTTGTATCAACTATGGTGGAAGACAAGAAATACTCAAAGCTGTGAATGAAATCATTGCTTCAAAAGAAACAAATATTGATGTTGAAAAGTTTGAAAAACACCTTTATACAAGTGAATTGTTGCCATTAGATTTTGTTATCAGAACTTCAGGTGAGAATCGTTCAAGCAACTACATGCCTTGGCAGTCAACATACAGCGAATGGTATTATCCAGAAACATTATGGCCAAGTTTTAGTAAGAACGATTTGGTGAAAGCATTGGAAATTTTCATGTCAAGAAAGAGACGTTTTGGGGCAATAAAAGGATAAATTATGAAACAGAGAACTATTACGGGATTTTTTATATTATTAGTGACTGCACTTGCAATTGTTGGAAAACTTTTGCCACACCAAATTGGAAATTATATCTTTGATATATTCATCTTGATTGTCACTCTCATCGCTGCATCAGAAATGTGCAATATTATGAACAAGAAGGGTACAAAAGTCAATTCGTATATGGCAACGATTTATCCTTTGATTGCTTATATTTTGATGATTTTCTTGCTTGATCATATCGATTTTGCTGTGCTTATTTCTGTTGAAGTTTTAGGATTGTTTGTATATTTTGCTATCACATTTATTGTGGAACTTATCAAAAATAGAGATTTTGGCGCAAAAGACAATCTTGAAACAGCGCTTAATACAGCTGTTTCGTGCTTATATCCATCATTATTTTTGATTTTGATGTGTTGTATAAACCATAGTGATTTTTACGCAGGTATTGAGAATTTCTCAATTGCGTTTATTGTCCTTATTTTTGCAATTACTTATACAACTGACGTTATGGCATATTTGGTTGGAAGAACTTTCAAAGGACCAAAAATGGCACCAAAAATCAGTCCAAACAAGACAATTAGCGGTGGTATTGGTGGTCTTATTGGTGGTGTAATTGGTGCATTGTTGGTTTACGCTTTGATTGCCAATACATCGCTTGAGGTTATTCTCAATATGTACAATTTGTCTTGGTGGCATTTTGGTCTTATTGGATTGATCGGATCAGCTATCGGACAGGCTGGAGATTTGTTTGAAAGTAGTTTGAAACGTCAAGCTCAGATTAAAGACAGCGGAAATTTGTTCCCTGGTCATGGTGGTATGCTTGATAGAATAGATTCAACTATTTGGGAAACTGTATTTGTCTATATAATAATCGCAATAATTTTATTATAGTTATATTTTGATTTAATTGGAAATAAATAATATATAATGATTTCAAATTTACTTAGTATATCCTCAATATTTAAAACATTTGGCTATATTCTTATAGCCATTGTTGTTTTATTATTCATGG
>JAZRUL010000072.1:0-2715 GCA_045652505.1 Candidatus Onthoplasma sp.
TAATTCATGATTTTGAAAGATGAAATGTATGAAATTTTTGAATTTTAATGTCAAATTTGATTGACAAACTAGTTTTTTGGTGATAATATAAAATTGAAAGTCAAAGAAAGTCAAACAAAAAAAGGAGGGATAGATGGGAAAGACAATAAGCGATATCATTGAAGAATTTATTGTATCAAGTCTTGATGATGATGAATTTATTGAGCTCAGTAGAAACGATCTTGCAAAATTCTTTTCTTGTGTGCCAAGTCAGATAAATTATGTATTAAATACAAGGTTTACTGTCAATCGTGGTTTTATTGTTGAAAGTCAGCGAGGTGGCGGTGGGTATATCAAAGTTGTCAGAATGCAGAACAATGATGATAATTTTTTGAAAAGTGTATTGCAATTATGTAATAATCCAATGACGATCACAGATTCGAATCAGATACTCCAAAATATGAAAGAAAGAAGAATGATCACCAAAAGAGAAATGGAATTGATCAAATCAGCAATGAGCAGCAAGGCTTTGAATAATCCTATAAATATTGATAATAAAATAAGATCAGGAATAATGAGAGAAATTGTTATTAATTTGATGAATAAATAAGGGAGGTATTTATGAAATGTGACAAGTGTAATAAAGAAAGTATATATCACTCAAAATTGATTGTAAACGGAGTGAGTCAAACAACGAATTTGTGCCGAGAGTGTGCGATCAAGGAAGGAGTTTTCACTGCTGAACCAACAAATATATTTGATGATATGTTCAGTATTTTCTCAGATTTCTTGCCTTTTGAAAAAGTTGAAGATGTAGTTTGCCCGGTATGCAAAACAAGTTTGAGGGAATACAAAAATACTAGACTTCTTGGTTGTACAAATTGTTATGAAGCATTCAAAGATGAAATCAAAAATATAATAGACAAAATTGCTCCATATTCAGAGCATAAGCAAGAGGCGATTGAAGTGAAAAGCAAGCCAAAAACCAAACAAACAAAAGAAGAGAAAATTGCATCACTTAGAAATCAAATGGCTGAAGCTGTCAAAGAAGAAAGATATGAAGATGCAGCGAAAATAAAGAAACAAATCGCCAAATTGGAGGCAGAAAATGAATAATGTTATTTCAATAAAGACGATTATATCAAGAAATGTCAAAGACTATAAATTTTGTAATAAACTCACAAAAGACAAGGCAAACGAAATTATTGAATTAATAAAAAATGCAATGCCAAATTTCAAAGAAATAAGCGAAGATGACAAAAGAGATTTGATTTCAAAAGATTTGATTATTAATCCAGAAAAAATCGTTTTATATAGCAAGAAAGATCAAATTGCAATCACTTTCTTTGAAGGCGAACATATTTCAATTGTGTCTACAGCTTCAAAATTTTCAGAAAATTCATTTAAAAGCATAAAGATAGTTTCCAAAGAATTAAACAACAAGATCAATTTCTTGTATAATGATCAATATGGATACCTTATGAGTGATGTATCGAAGTTGGGATCGGGAATTCATCTGGAATGTGAGATTAGTCTTCCTTCTATCAACAGTTTGGGAAAAATCAATCAACTTGCATCAAACATCAAAAGGCTTGGATATAGCCTTAAAACAACTGAATTTAAAGATGTTTTTGTAGTGTCAACAAAATGTAATTTAGGCATGAAAGAACAGGAAATTTATTCAGATTTTGAAAAGGTTATAGCAAACATAGAAAGCATTGAAAACGAAAGTTTGGCTGTTATAAAACTTGATTCAATCGATGAGTTGATAGATCAAACATATAGAGCAATTGCCAATTTGAAATATGCACATATGATCAATTCTGTGGAACTCATGAGTTTGATAATAAAAATTCAAACAGGAAAGAATCTAGATTTGCAAATCGATATTGATGAAAATAAATTGTCAAAGCTGATTGAGTTGGTCAAACTATACAACACTCAAGAAGAGACAAATCAAACAATGATTGAGTTGAGTCAAGAAATTGCCAAGGTATTATAAGGAGAAAACATATGAATAATATGACAGATTTAGCGAATAAATGTATACAAATCGCATCTCAATATGCTTCAAAAAATGGTGGTGAAGTCAGCACCGAACATATTTTATATGCCTTGACAAAGGTTGACAGCAAATCAAAGAAACTACTCAAAGCTTATAATATTGATACCGACACAGTTGTTAGTGTTTTGGAAGGAATTCGTGGCGTAGGGATACCTACAAATGTTGTTGAAATCACTCCAAGAGTGAAAGAACTCTTGCTTATTGCTGACAATGTTTCCAGAAAAACTCACAGTGCATATATTTCAACCGAACATTTGCTGGTTGCACTTCTCAGCCAAGATGACAGCTTTGCAATCAATATTTTGGAAAATGTGATGAGAGTCAATATCTATGAAATGAGAGCAAAGGCAATCAATTTGATCACCAGCACTGCGGCTTTCCAATCAAATAATGGTTTTAATACAAGCGGTTTCAGAGAATTGGGCAACATTTCTGGCAAAAATACTAGCAAAAGAGATAATGTTATCAGAAGTGACTTGAGCGAAGAATTGCTTGAGATGGGAAGTGATTTGACTCTAAGAGCAAAGAGTGGAAAAATCGATCCAATCATTGGACGTGATGACGAAATCGAGAGAATGATTGAAATCCTTTGCAGAAAGACAAAGAACAATCCTGTCCTGATAGGCGAGCCCGGCGTCGGCAAGACAGCTGTAGTGGAAGGTCTGGCGCAG
>JAZRUL010000073.1:0-16861 GCA_045652505.1 Candidatus Onthoplasma sp.
GGTCATCGGTTCGAGCCCGATATTCTCCACCATAAAAGCAATCATGAAGTGTATATTGAAAATTTTCAGATTTAGGTGCTTGCACATATAAATTATGAAAATTTGAGATATTACTGCGAAGCAGTATTGCTTTTAATCAGTACAAGTGGAAAGAATACCTCGCCAGAGATATTCTCAGCAAGAGATATTCTCCACCATAAAAGCAATCACGAAGTGTTCCTCAAACACCTTTTTATTAAAGGCTCCCACAAAACGAAAGTTTTGAAGGGAAAGAGGAGCAATCTACCAAAAGGTTAAAATTGCGATTAGCAATTTAACAATAGGTAGAATTGCGACGAAGAGATGTAGCTCAGCAGGTTAGAGCACCACCCTGCAGCCGAGCGAAGCGAACGCCATGTTCCATGCCTTGCAAGAACATATAAGGTGGGCGACTTGATTTATCAAGGCGGAATAGACACCTTATCAGGTGCAGGACAGTTGTCAAAGTCCAAAAAACAATATTTATATAGAGATGTAGCTCAGCAGGTTAGAGCACCACCCTGATAAGGTGGGGGTCGGTGGTTCGAGTCCACTCATCTCTACCAGATGACCGAAAGGTCATTTTTTTATTTATTTAGTATCTTTAATTTTTTGTTTATGGTATAATATTCTAGAGTTAAGAATTTTACTTAATCTCCCTACTTATTCTTTTACAATATAGGAGGAAATATGGCAAGAGATGTCAAATTTTGGAAGGAAGACGGATCTTTCAAATTAAGAGTATGTGGAATTATCAAACAGGATGACAAATATCTTGTTAGTAATTGTGACAATTGTGAGTTTTATGGATTTCCTGGCGGACACGTGACCATTGGTGAACACACCGATTCTGCAGTAATCAGAGAAGTCAAAGAAGAAACTAATATTGATACTGAAATAATAAAACTTCTTGCAACTGTTCAATTGTTCTTCAAGAGAGACGACGGTATGCCTTTCCATGAAATTTGTTTTTATTATTTGCTTAAACCAAAACAAAAGATCGAAACAAAAAACTTTTCCCTTCAAGAAAACGATAAAAACGTTTTTCGAAACCATGATTTCTATTGGTTGACTTTGGACGAATTTGACAATCTTGACATAAGACCAAGCGAGATGAAAAATATTTTAAAGAACAACCTTGAAAGACAACATATCACCGAAGTTCATGATTAATTTGTTTTTAAAAACGGAAAATTAAAATAAAATCTATTTCAATCACAACAAAAAAGAACTCATTGCGAGTTCTTTTTTTGATTTTTATTATTAGAAAAAGTGTTTAATTATGTTCCTGTGCTTTGATATTTTTTCAATGCCCATTTGAAGAAAAGTATACACGGAATCACAAACAGCATACCAATCAGTGGTGATAACGCATATACTATTTGTGGCAAATTCCCATAACCAATAAGATAAGATATTGGCAAATAATTAAAACACGCCACCGGTATAACAAATGTGAATATATTTGAAAGCCATTTGCTATAAATATTGATTGGATAATAGGCTACTTCTTTTGCCCCATTGGTGAATATGTTGATAAATTCCAAGTTCTCAACCGTGAAGACACATATTCCTGCCCCAACAAGCATAACCCCCCAGACAACAAGACAACCACAAGCAAATGTTGAGATCAAAACAATCACTTTTGCAACAGTCCAAACGATATTCAAATTCACAAGTGCTATTATTGAAACAACAACACCCATCAAGGTTTTCAACAATTTCCATAGTTCAATTTTTGTTCCAAAGATTTGATAAACAACACCAACCGGACGAACCATAATTCTATCCAAATCACCATGTTTGATCAAGTTTGGAAATTCATCAAATCCTCTTGCGAAGCATTCTGTGAACGAATACGAGGCTGTCACGATTCCAAACATTAAAACAGCTTCATAGAATCCCCAATTTCCGACGCTATGGAAGGCTTTGAACATCACCATAATTGCCAATAATTCACCAACAGAAATCATACATGATGACAAACCGAGAATAAACATATTTGAGCGATACTGCATTGCTGTTTTTATGTGCATTTTTGCATATTTCCCATACAACATATTAACCTCCTTGAATCACTGTCTTTTTGCTGGCAAGTTTGATCAAGAATTTTCCTATCATCATCAACACAACCAACCATACAACAGCAATTGAGATAAGTTTCAACGCTTCAAGAGGCGCAATATTTCCAATATATGTTCTTGCTGGTAGATCAAAAATAAATCTAAAAGGTAAATAATTCAAAACATTTTGAACGCTTTGAGGCATAAACACAAGCGGAACATACATACCACCAAGCAATCCACAGACAGCATTCATCATTGTGAGAATTCCTTTGGCAGAAAGAGTTTTGAATGTAAAGAAGATCGAAATCATTGATATTACGGAGGTCATCAATGCTCCGATAAAGAGTGCGAGTAAGAAAATCATAAATCCGGCAAAACTTGCAGGAAGTGACATTCGAATGCTTCTTGGCATCAAGAATGCACATACACTAAGCGGGATACATCTAACAATTGTTGCCGAAAGCTTATATCCAAAATGCTCTGCAAACCATTGGTTATATAGATCTACAGGTCGAACGAATTTGTAGCACACATCTCCGCTTTCTATTTCTTTGGCACACCTTTTCGGAAGATCGGAAAATCTCAGCACAAAGAACGCTTGACCAATCCAGACATAGCTCACCATCTGACTGATTGAAAACCCATCAATCACTTTCCCGCCCATAAAAGCTGTGTATAGATAGATATATAACAATCCCCAGAATATTTGAGTGATAATACCTGAAATAGCTTTTGCTCGATATTGAAGTTCTCCTTTGAAGGTCATTTTGAATAGTCCTAAGTATGAACGCATAAGACCTCCTACAAGTTCAGTTCTGTGTAGAGTTTTGCAAGTATTTCATCCACACTGATTGAATCAACTTGAAAGTCAACTATTTCGTACTTTTTGGTTATGTCATTGAAGAAATTTTTGACATGAAAGGTTATATTTTCATTGTTTTTCAAAGTTGCAGTATTTCCTTTGCGAGATATCACTTCATATCCTTCAAGTTCAATCTTGTCGTAAGCTTTTGCAAACTCAACTTCGATTTGTTTTATATGTCCATACTTTTCTTTGATGGCATTGAAACTACCATTGTATAGGATTTGTCCTCGTCCGATCAGGATAATTTTGTTTGTAAGCGCATCAATATCGCTCATATCATGGGTTGTGAGAATAATTGTTGTTCCCCACTTTTTGTTTATTTTTTTGATAAAATCACGCACTGCGAGTTTTGTCACAGCATCAAGACCAATTGTTGGTTCATCAAGGAACAATACTTTTGGTCTGTGAAGAAGTGATCCAGCCAACTCACATTTCATTTTTTGACCCAATGAAAGTTGTCTTAGAGGGCGGTTCAATAATTCTTTCAAGTTAAGAGCTTTTACTAGGTCGGATAAAGTTTCATTATATTCGGCAGTTGGGATTTTGTAGATATCTTTTAGCAGTTCAAAACTATCAATTACAGGAACGTCCCACCATAATTGAGATCGTTGTCCAAACACAACTCCAATGTTTTTCACATATTTCTTTCTGTCTTTCCATGGAGTATGCCCCATAATCCTGCATTCGCCAGAGGTTGGGGTGAGAATTCCACTCATGATTTTGATCGTAGTGCTTTTTCCTGCACCATTAGGACCAATGTACCCAACAATGTCGCCTTCTTCGATTTCAAAACTAACATTTGATAAAGCCTTGATTATCTTCTTCTCTCTTTTGAACCATTTGAGAAAGAAATTTTTGGTTTTACTTTTAGTCGAAATTTTGAAATCTTTTGAAATTTCTTTAAACTCAATAATTTTTGACATTTTTTCTCCTTTTTTTAGATTGCAAAGTAAACACTTTGCTTTTGCTACAAACATGCATATTGCATATAACTTTTTTTGCTGAATTGACCTCCTTTCACAGCAAAAAAATACCAAAAGAACTATTTGCCTCCTGGTATGCCTTCTATTTGAATTTGTTTTTTTAGATCTAACATAAAAACCGCCTTTTGTGTTAGAGCAAAACATAGAAGCGAGAAATATATTACCACATATTTTTGAAATAAACAAGCGTATTAGTTTAAAATATTACAAATTTTTATAAATTCTTTAATTAATAAACAAAATGTACTATTATATAAATCATCTTATCTGTCAACACTATATTCGAGGTGAAAATATGAATTTTCAAGATAGCAAAACGAAAGAAAACTTGGCTAGGTCTTTTGCAGCAGAATGTCAAGAAGGAGCAAGATATCAATTTCTTGCCAAAATGGCTCAACAACAAGGTTATCAATATATGAGCATGTTGATCAGAACTCTTGCTCACAACGAAATGGCTCACGCACAACAATTCTTCAACAAAATTGTAGATCTCGGTGGAAACCAAACTCAAAATATTGAAATCACTGCTGGCTACCCTTTCAAGTCTGGCGAACTCGCTGAGGTATTAATTCAAGAAGCCGAAAATGAACGTGGCAGTGCAGAATCAATCTATCCACAATTTGCCCAAATCGCAAGAGATGAAGGATTCAAAGACGTCGCCGATTTGTTTGACATGGTGGCAAGTGTTGAGAGAACTCATGAAAGAACTCTACGCAAACTCCACGAAAATCTCACATGTGATTGTCTTTATAAATGCGAGAGTGGAAAACACTCTTTCAAGTGTGATGAATGTGGTACAATAATCTTAGACAAATGTGCACCAAAAACTTGTCCATTATGCCAGATGGGACAAGGATATTATCGAATTGATTTCAGTATAAATTAATAAGTAGACACAAAAAAATCCAAACAATTAAGTTTGGATTTTTCACTCTATTTTGTAGTTTTCTTTGCTGCTGGCTTCTTTGCAACAGTTTTAACTGCTGGTTTTTTTGTTGCAGTCTTTGTAGTAGTTGCAGGTTTCTTAGCAGTTGTTTTTGCTGGAGCTTTCTTTGCTGGAGCTTTTGCTACAGGTTTAGTTTCAGCTTTCACTGCTGGCTTCTTTGCTGCTGGTTTTGCAACCTTTGCAGGTGCTTTAGTTTCAGCTTTCACTGCTGGTTTAGATTCAACTTTCTTTTCTACTTTTGCTGGAGCTTTTTTTGCTTCGGCTTTTACTGCTGACTTTGCTTCTACTTTTGCTTCAACCTTTGGTTCAGCTTTTTTCACTGCTGGTTTCTTTGCTGGAGCTTTTGCAACAACCTTAGTTGTTTTTGCAGGAGCTTTTTTCAGTTCCGGCTTAGCTTCAATTTTTGCTTCAACTTTAGCTTCCACTTTCGCAGGTGCTTTTGCCGGAGCCTTTGCAACTGTCTTTTTAGCAGCTGGCTTCTTTGCTGGAGCTTTCTTTACTTCAACTTTCTTCTCAACAGGTTTAGCTTCTACCTTTGCTTCTTCTTTCTTTTCTACTTTTGCCGGAGCTTTTGCTGCTGGTTTCTTTGCTGGAGCCTTTGCTGGAGCATTTTTAACTGGAGCCTTATCTTCTGTTTTCTTCACTTCAGGTTTTGCTTCAACTTTTGCTTCAACTTTTGGTTCAGCTTTTTTCACTGCTGGTTTTTTTGCAGGTGCTTTTGCAACAACCTTAGTTGTTTTTGCTGGAGCTTTTTTCACTTCCGGCTTAGCTTCAACCTTAACTTCAGCTTTAGCCTCTACTTTTGCTGGAGCTTTTGCTACAGGTTTTTTAGCAGTAGTTTTTGCTGGAGCTTTCTTTGCAGCTGGCTTCTTTGCAGGAGCTTTTGCCACAACTTTCTTCTCAGCTTGTTGAGGAAGAATATTTTCTTCCATTTGTTCGCTTTGAACAGATAAAACTTTTTCTTGGAAGTTGGCATAGTTCTTCTTTTCTTTTCTGTCAATGACAATCAAGAGAACAATGAGAATCACAGTAATTCCACCAAGAACACTGCACAACGGAATCCAATTGTTTGCGATAAAATCTAACATTTTTATTTCCCCCTATTTGAATACTTTGATTTTAGCACGAAATAATTTTTAACACAAACATTTTTACACACTTTTCTACAAATTTTTCAATTTTTTTTAAAAAAATTAAAATTCAACTTCGTCATATAAAAAAAGATTGCATCGAATTGCAATCTTAAAAACATTTATAAAAGAATACAAATAATTCCACCCTTACCTTCATTGATAATTCTACTTAGGGTACGTCTTAATTTGTTTTGCAAATTGATAGGCATAATTGTCAATTTGTTGTTGAGTCCTTCTGCAACCAAACTCTCAAGAGATTTTCCGAACATATTTGTCTGCCAAATTCCTTGTGGATTACTTTCAAATTCATCAAGTAAATACTTTGCCAAATCTTGACTTTGTTCATATCCTCCCATAATTGGACTGACTTCTGTCTCGACGTTGACTTTCATGATATGCAAGCTCGGCGCTTCGGCTTTAAGTTTCACCCCACACCTTCCACCTTGTTTGACAATCTCTGGCTCTTTGAGTTCCATCTCATCAGGTGTAGGAAGCACAATTCCATAACCTGTTTCTTGCGCTTGTTCGAGAGCGAATTTCACTTTGTCATATTTGTTTTTTGCTATCACAAATTCTTTTAAACAATTGACAAGTTCGAAATCGTCTTTGATTTCGCAACCACATTGTTCAGACAACACTTTGTAGAACAACCCTTGTTTGGGCTGTATCTCAAAGGATACAGACCCATTCCCCAATTCAATATTGCTGGATATTATCGGCTCAAAGCACTCACTATCTTCAAACAAAATTTTATCTCTGTTAAGTTGACCAATCTTTGTCACATTTTCAACTGTATCAAATATAGAATTGAATATTTCTTTTATTGTCGGATTTTCTAAATCTAAAGGTTTCAACCATTTTGGAATACTGATATTGATTGTCTCGAGTGGAAATTCGTTCAAAACTTCTGTCATAATATTATCTACATCTTCCTTTTTCAATTCATTTACATTCATTGCTATCACCGGCACAGAATATTTCTCGCTCAAATCTTGCTTTAGCCTCAATGTTTTTTCATCTGTTGGATTTGAACTATTTAAAACCATAACAAAAGGTTTTCCTGTAAGTTTGAGTTGTTCAACAGTTTGCTCTTCTGCTTCGATATAATTCTTTCTTTCAATATCAGTGAAGCTACCATCGGTTGTCAATGCAATTGCAATTGTTGAGTGATCTTTTATCACTTTTTCAGTTCCAATCACAGCTGCTTGAGTGAACGGGATTTCTTCGTCGCTCCAAGGCGTTTTGACCAGCCTTGGTTTGTTCGATTCATCCATTGCACCAATTGCTCCGTCAACCATGAAACCAACACTATCAATCATACGCATTGACATAGAAGTATTGCCTATCTTGACTTTGACCGCTTCGTTTGGAACAAATTGTGGTTTGGTTGTCATAACCATCGCCCCTGCACTTGCTTGTGGCAATTCATCATTTGCACGCTCTCTGTCGTGCTTGTTGACTATATTATCCAATGCAAAGTTTTGAATAAACTTTTGAATAAAGGTAGATTTTCCGCATCTAACTGGCCCTACCACACCAATATAAACATCACCATTAGTACGCTTCGCAATATCTAAATAGATGCTAGAATTTTTGTCCATTTTATCCTCCAATCTAACATAACTTATGATAGGGAAAAACAAAATATGACAAGCACCAAACACTTTTTTACAAATTCGAAAAAGATATATGGAATTAAAAAAATTTCTCGTCCTGAGAAATTTTTCTATATCAATAATATAAGCATGTATCCAACAATAAGACTTGGCACAACCAACATTGAGATAATAAACAAATTTTCTTTCTTGTTTTTGTTTTGTTTAAGTAAGAACACCAATCCAAGACCAGCATTGACACACAATCCGGTGAGCAGTGCACCAAATGTGAGACCACTTGATAAGTATAATTCTGTCAACAAGACACTCGAAGCACAGTTTGGAATAAAACCTATTGTCGCAGCCAAAAGTGGTTGCAAATACTTACCTTTGCTTATAAATTCTGTCATAGCTTCTTCGCCAACCCAGATGTGAGTGATAAATCCAAACAAAATGTTTATGATAAGAATAAATGCACTTATTTTCAAACAGTGCAACATAGGGTGCAACCAATCGAAACTCTTTGATTCAACATCATGATGACAACAACCTGTATGCTCTATAACATGTTCTTCGTGTTCGTGATCATGTTCATGTTTCTTCTCGGTCTGATTTTTGAATAATTTTTTATGCAACCAAATAGCCAAATAACCAACCAGAATACCCAGAATTATTTTAGCACCAATCAAAGACAAAACTCTTCCAGCACCAACCCAATCTCTAACATTAGTGATAAGCAATGGTATCGCTTCATCACTTGTCGCAATGTATACAGCTATCAGTGCTCCCACAGATATCGCTCTTCTAGAATATAGATCAGTTGATATCACTGAGAAACCACATTGTGGTATACAGCCAATAATTGAGCCATATATTGGACTTGCTTTTCCTTTCAAGAATTTGTTTTCTTGAACCTTTTTTGCACATTTGAATTCGAACAACTCAATCAGATAATAGACAATAAAAAGGAAAGGCAAGACTCTTGCCGTATGAACCAATGATTCCAAAACTACATGACCATATTCAGCCATAATTCTCCTTTTTTGCCGTAAAAAATTTGTGCAAGAAATTTCATAGCACAAAATCTTTCAATGTTTTTTATTCCAATCTAGTTAAACCAACCACATTGATATAACGTGCAGGCCACTATAATCAAAATTGAAATCAACAAAATTCGTTTAATCCATTTCATGTGTAAAATATATCACAATAAACACAAAAAATCAATTATATTTGTATATTTTGATAGTTAAATTTAATTTTTTTAAATATTTTTTAACTTTTTGTCGAATCATATAAACCGACAGCACAGACAAGCAATCACGGTGCAGATAACATTGCACAGCAACGCAATAGGGATTGTAAGCAGAGTTTTTTTGACACTCGTTGATGCAAAATAAATACTGCTCACATAGAATATTGTGTCGCTACTGCCCATGACAACACTTGCACATTTGCCGATATAACTATCAACACCATAAGTTGAAAAAATATCTCGTAGCAAAACATATCCCGCATTGGAACTAAAAGGACGAATCAATGTCAATTCACAAATTTCCACAGGAATTTTCAGCAATTTAAATAAAGGTGACAACAATTTGCACAAATATTCACTTATTCCACTATATCTAAACAATTCCACAGCAACAAACATAGCAATAATGTACGGGAGCAAAGACGCCATCAAAGGCAATGCCCCTTTTGCCCCTTTGACAAAACTTGAATAGGCGTCAACATTTTTGACAAGCGAATAAATCAAAACAAATGCAATCAAAATCGGAATAAACAAATCAGCCATGACGAGTCTTCCTATATTTCAAGCTTACCAAAATAATCCCAATAATAGTTGGCACAAATGTCGCAATAATTGTTGGAATCAAAATAGAACTTGGACTGACGCTTCCAGCCAAAGCACGCATACCAATCACAGTGGTTGGCAAGAGTTGTATTCCTGTGGAGTTGATCACAACAAGCATAATCATACCACGTGTTGCTATTTTGCTTTTTTTATCCATACCCTGCATTGCCTTGATTCCATAAGGAGTCGCCGCGCTTCCAATACCTATTATATTAGATGCAATATTCATGCAAATATTTTTTTCTGTTTCTTTGTCCACCTCGCCAAATATTTTCCTCACAGGACGAGACAAAAAATTTGACAACTTGTGACTCAACTTGCAGTCGTCCATAATTTGCATTATTCCCATCCAAACAGCATAGATCCCAATGAATTCTATGCTCATCGTCACACCGGTCTTGCCAGCTGACATCATTGTACTGATAATATTCTCAGGTTGAAATATACTCATTACGACCAAGCTTGAGATTATCATTACTATCCAAATCTTACTCATATTTCATAATATGAAAGACTTGTCCATGATATGATATTAAGCTAGGCAGTTTTCCACATAATTCGCCAACATGTGAATAAATTTTTGACAAGTTGGTTTTTCTTCTTCGTCTTTATAGCAAATATCAATTATATTTCTTATATTTCTCTCGATTGTGCAATCTTTTTTGTTGTATTTCTCGGCAAGAATCGGATAAATCTCTTTTGAAAAAGATTTCACTTTTCTTTGCTCGTTAACCAACAAATCCAATATATCAACTAAGAAATAATGTGCGGTATAATCCTGACTCACTCCACACTTGTTGACACATTTTTTAATAAAGTATTTTTCACTAATTAAATTTCCATATTTTTCGTTTTTTGTATTCATAAATCCACTTTTAAGCATGAAAAAAAACTGTATTTCCAATTCAGAAAACACCAATGCAAGAAAATATACTTTCCAAATTAGAAAACAGTTTATCTTTGCTCATACAAAATATCACAAAATAAATCAAATGTCAACAATTTTGTACAAAATATTCAAAAATATTTACAATTTTATTCAATTCCTTTCATTGTGAGAGAAATTCTCTTCTTATTAAGGTCAACCGAAAGGATTTTTACTTTCACTTTCTCGCCCACTTTCAAGACATCACTTGGATGAGAGATGAATGAATCGCTGATTTGAGAAATATGTACAAGACCGTCTTGATGCACACCGATATCCACAAATGCACCGAAGTCAATTACATTTCTCACCACTCCATCAAGCACCATATCTGGTTGAAGATCTTCCATAGACAAAATGTCGCTTCTAAGTTCTGGCAGGGGCATATTCTCACGAATATCACGACCAGGTTTGAGTAGTTCAGCCACAATATCATTGAGTGTAGGCACACCGACACCAATTGCTTCAGCCACATTATTTTCGCCCTTATTATCAATGAGTGATGGCAACATTTTGAGTTCGCCATTTGCTATATGTTCATCTGTGAGATTGAACAAATCAAGCAATTTCTTCACCGCTGGATAACTCTCTGGGTGAACAGCAGTGTTGTCAAGGATATTTTTTCCATCAGTGATACGCAAGAATCCGGCACATTGCTCGTATGCTTTTGGTCCCATTTTCTTGACATTCATGAGTTCGCTTCGATCAGAGATATGTTTCACTTGAGAACGATAATCAACGATATTTTCAGCAAGAGAGCCAGATATTCCAGACACATAACTGAGCAGGCTCACAGACGCAGTATTAAGGTCAACACCGACACTGTTCACGCAGTCTTCAACAGTATTGCCTAGCACTTCATTGAGTCTGTTTTGTGGCATATCGTGTTGATATTGTCCAACACCGATTGATTTCACGTCAATTTTGATCAGTTCAGCAAGCGGATCTTGAAGGCGTCTAGCGATAGACACAGCACTACGAAGGTTTACATCATAGTCAGGAAATTCTTTTGCAGCAAGTTTTGATGCACTATAAACTGATGCACCGGCTTCATTGACCATAGCATAACTCACTTTTCTTGGACAAGTCTTGATGAGTTCCGCCACCAAAATTTCACTTTCCTTGCTCGCTGTTCCATTTCCGATTGCGATAATGTCAACATTGTTCTTGACAATCATGTCTGTCAATTTTTTCTTGGCTTCTTCCACTTTGTTTTGTGGTGGAGTTGGATATACAACCGCTGTATCCAACACGTCTCCCTTGATATCAATGACTGCAATTTTGCAACCATTATAATATCCTGGATCATATCCCATGATTACATTGTTCTTGAGCGGGGCTTGAAGCAAAAGTGGTTTTAAGTTCACTTCAAACATTTTGATTGCTTGCTCGTTTGCTCTATCGGTCAAAGCAGTTCTGCATTCTCTTTCAAGAGATGGGAACAAAAGTCGATCATAACTATCAGCAATAGTGTCAATAATGATTTCATTTGTGAATTCGTTGTCTTTCTTGTATACTTTTTCAATTTCAGTGAGAGTCAACTTTGGATTGATTTCCACTGACACCTTCAAACAATCTTCCTTCTCTCCACGATTGAGAGCCAAAATTCTATGACTAGGTATCTTTGCTACATCGCCAGAAAAATCCTTATAGTTTTCATAAGTCTTTTCTTTGTCGGTTTCTTCGTCCCAAACCGCTTTGATCTGAGATTTCTTTGCAATAATATCACGAAGAACTTTTCTCAAATTCGCATCATCACTGATTGTTTCTGCGATGATATCTTTCGCTCCAGCGATTGCTTCCCATTCGTCCTTGACACCTTTTTCTTCGCTGATATAGTCTTTTGCAAAGTTCTCAACCGGTTCGGTCAAATCTTGTGCCAAAATGATATCAGCAAGTGGTTGTAATCCTTTTGCAACAGCCATTGTTGCTCTTGTCTTCCTCTTTGGCTTGTAAGGACGATATATATCTTCCACTTCGGTCAAAGTGAGTGCTTCGGCCAAAGCCTTTTCAATCTCTTCAGTCCATTTGTCTTGTTCTTTGATGACCTTTTCTACTTTTTCTTTCTCTTTGTTGAGATTTCTCAAATAATTGAGTCTATCTGCAAAATCTCTCAACACTTGGTCATCACACGCACCATGCATCTCTTTTCTATATCTTGCGATGAACGGAATAGTGTCTCCTTCATCGATAAGATTGATAATGTTGATTGCATATTGCTCTTTCAAGTTAAATTCATAAGCTAATTGTTTCTCGATTTCCATATTGTATTTCCTTTTAATGTACAAGATACATTCTAGCAAAACAAAACAAAAAAGACAAATCATTTTCAGCAAAAGAAAATTGTAATTAATATGTTTTTAGTTTTCAAATCTATAATATTTTAAAAAATTTTTAATATTTACAAAAAAAGGAGTAAATTTACTCCTTTTTTCCTTTTTTATTCAGGTTTTGCACGTTGAGATAAGATTGTCTTCTCTCTTTTGCATCAAGTTCGCTTTGCTTGATTAGTTTTGATTTGTTGCTTTTGTTGACTTTGTCAAGAATGCTAAATCTATTCTCGCTTTCAACATATTCAGTATAATTCATGGTTGGATCAAAACTATCAACCTGCATAGGCTCTTTCAATTCCGGATTGTATCTAAACAATGTGTTATATCCGCTTTTTACCGAATTGAACGAATGGTTTTGACTATACCTCATGTCGTAGCCATGATTTACGCATGGAGAATATGCAATGATCACACTTGGACCATCGAATTTCTCTGCTTCAGCAAAAGCCTTCACGCATTGATCAGGGTTTGCCCCCATAGCCACGCTCGCCACATACACATTTTTATAAGTCATGAGCATACTTGCAAGATCTTTCTTCTTGGTTTCTTTTCCGCCGACATTAAACTTCGCACTCGCACCTCTTGGTGTTGCTTTGCTAGTTTGACCACCTGTGTTGGAATATACTTCTGTGTCAAGGATCAAAATATTGACATTTTCACCACTTGCCACCACGTGATCCAATCCGCCAAAGCCGATATCATAAGCCCAACCATCGCCACCAAAGATCCATACACTTGGACTTGTGATGAGATATAAATTGTCAATCAAATAATTTTCGTCACCTTTGAGCATTCGATCGCGAGCATAATCTTTGAGTTTCAATATCAACTGCTTGTTGTAATCATGATTTTCAGTGTTTTCAAAGAACGGAGCAAGCATTTCGGTCACTTTTTTGTTGAATTTCATTGTTTTCAACTTCTCGATGAAATTGTTTCTTTCGTTCTTTCTGCTCAAGGCTATTCCGTATCCAAATTCGGCATTGTCCTCAAAGAGTGAGTTTGCCCAACTTGGACCGAATCCATCATTGTCTTTACTATATGGACAAGTAGGATATGTTCCACCATAGATTGACGAACAACCAGTCGCATTGGCGATCAACATTCTGTCGCCAAAGAGTTGTGTTGCAAGTTTGATATAAGGCGTTTCTCCGCAACCAGCACACGCACCATTGAACTCAAAATAAGGCTTTTTGAACTGCAATTCTTTGACCGTTTCAAAGCCGAATTCTGCTTTGTTTTTAAGCGTTAGCATAAATCTTTCGTTCTCAATTTCACGATCCCTGATTTTCTCAGTTTCGGTCATAATGAGTGCTTTGACCGGACAAATTTCACTACACACTCCGCAACCGGTACAATCGTGTGGATTTATTTGCATTCTATAATTTCCGTCACACATGAACGCCTTTTTGTTTTCAAACGAAGCTGGTACTTTCTTCTTCTCATCAAACACAATCGGTCTTATCGCCGCATGCGGACACATCATGGTGCATCTTCCACATTGAATACACTTTTCACTGATCCAATCTGGCATTTGTGTCGGAATAGAGCGTTTGTTGAACTTTGACGTACCTATAGGCATTCTGCCACGCTCATCAAATTGAGAAGACGGAATATCATTTCCGTTTTGCAAACTTGTCGGCAAGATAATATTTTGATAATATTCATCGTCACAACACTTGCAATCTTTTTGAAGAATCTCAAACTTGGAAGTGTCAATTTTTGTGATATTTATAACACTATCCACCGCTTTGTAGTTTGCTTTGAGGACATTTTCACCTTTTCTAGAATAAGCACATTCAATCAATTTCTTTGTCTTCTTTTTTGCTTGGTCAAAAGGAATTATATTTGCAATCTTGAACATTGCCGTCTGCATAATCGTATTGATTTTTCTACCAAGTCCGCACTCGTAAGCGATTTTATTGGCATCAAGAATGTAAACATTGATATTTTTGTCAATTATGTTTTTCTTATTTAGATTGCCCATTTCTTGATTGAGTTTTTCTTGCGAATAGTCAGTATTGATGAGTAAAGTTCCATTTTCCCTCAAGCAATCGGTGATATCGTATTTCTCAACAAATCCTTCATTGTTGCACATTACAAAGTCTACACGTCTTGGATTGAATGGCGAATTGATTGGATCATCACTCATACGCATATGTGAGATTGTGAGCGAGCTTGATTTCTTTGAATCATAATCAAAATAACCTTGCACGAACTTATCTGTTTCTTCGCCAAGAATTTTGATTGTGTTTTTCACAGAACTCACACTTCCGTCACTACCAAGGCCGTATACTCTCATGCTGAATTTTGAATCATTTTCCTTGAAAGTGTCCTTGATTTCAAGACTAGTATTGCACTCATCATCATTGATTCCAACCGAGAAATTATTTTTCTTTCTCGTGTTCATGTTTTCAAACACTGCGATCGCCATATCAGGCGTAAATTCTTTGCCACCAAGCCCAAAACAGCCAGAATAACAATTTGCACTGATTTTGTTTTTATACAATGCCACTTGCACCATAGAGGTCAAAGTATCAGTGCCGTTGACATCAAGATTTCGCTCCAAAATTGTGATATTCTTCACACTCTTTGGCAATTTTTCAATGAAAGTTTTTTCATCAAAAGGCTTTAAGAGTCTTACTTTCATTATTCCCACTTTGCCTTTGTATTGAGACTTTGCAAGTGCCAACACGTCAGCCGCACTACCCAAACACACAACCACATTTTTTGCATTCTTGTCGCCAATATATTCAATGGTGTCGTAATTTCTAGATGTGATTTCACTCTGCTTGTTCAATGCTGATTTGAAATCATCAATCGCAGTCTCGTATCTCTTCATTGTCTTGAATCTATTCTGCATGAACACGTCAGGATTTTGATTTGTGCCAGATACGAAAGGATCGTGGTTATTCAGTCCAATTTGCTTGAATTTTCTTATTTCTGTGAAATTTGCAATCTTTTTCAAATCTTGCAATTCGCTCACTTCGACAGTGTTAAGTTCATGACTTGTTCTGAATCCGTCAAAGAAGCAGATATAAGGAATATTGGAATTCACACTCGCCAACTCACAAGCGATCGCCATGTCGTTGACCTCTTGCACACTAGAGCAACTCACAATATTGAACCCTGTCTTGAGACAAGCATAAATATCACTATAATCACAGAAAATGCTCAAAGCATGACTTGCCACAGACCTTGCTGCGACATAAAAAACAGTAGGCAGCCCCTCGCCTGCAATCTTGTACATATTTGGTATCATCAATAGAAGCCCCTGACTTGATGTGAAAGTTGTGGTTTTGCTTCCAGACAAAAGACTTCCGTGCACAGCCCCAGCCACACCTGCTTCGCTCTGCATTTGTCTAATCATTAGTTTATTGTCAAAAATATTCAGTTTGTTCTCGCAATGAAACTGATCACAATTTTCAGCCATAGGACTGCTTGGAGTGATAGGATAAATCATAGCAACATCATTGAACATATACGCAATGTTGCTCGCCACGAAATTCCCATCAGCGATTATTTTCTTCACTTGCCCTCTCCTTTTTTATTATATAAACAAAAAATTTGTTCATCAATAGAATTTAATATGAATATATTATCACTTTAATCACAAAATCACAAATAAAAAATTAAACTTTTTGAATTAGACATAAAAAATACTTGGAAAATCACCCAAGCATTTTTTCTATTAGTCTGACAATTTAAAACCCGAAGTATTTATCAATACTTTTTCAATCTCATAAATCCCACCTGACAAGAAATTATAAGCATTAGAATTTACTTCCTCTCCATTTATCATCACTTTATAGATGTAAGTGACAGAATAATACCCTTCACCAACAAACCATGTATATCCAGAATTTTCTGCCCATTCCTCATCCACAAACATTCTAGAATTTATCTTCATTCGATATTCAGAAACATCGTCTTCGATAATTGGACAAACTTTAACCTCATAGACAACTTCGTGTTCAGTACCATAATTATATCCCTCTTTTAACAAGTAATACCCTGCATTAGGAATCGATTTTGCGTACAACCTCAAAGTATATGATGGTTGAGTTGTAATTGTGCATGGAATTGTACATGCTTCGTCCATATACCAAATACTTCTTGTTGTGTTATAACGTTTATCATCA
>JAZRUL010000074.1:0-7762 GCA_045652505.1 Candidatus Onthoplasma sp.
TTGTACAAATCTTGCTGTTGTGAGCAACTTGAGTGATTTGAATATCACCAATATTGCTGGAACAGAAGGTTATGGTTATTTGAATTATTATATTGCTGAAGTTTATGATGAAGAAGTTGTGGTTGATAATTATACAAATACAACTACTAATATCAAATATCTCATTGTCAAGAAAGATGGCGAACAAGTGGACAAAATAGCAACAGGAATTGCTGATGAAAGTATAAATACAACTACAGTGACTCTTGATGCTGATACAACAATTGTTGGTTATGCAGCGTTTAGAAGCAATACAAAAATCACAAGTCTTGTGTTGAATGATGGTCTCAAGAGAATTGCATACAATGCATTTAGAGATTGTTCGGCTCTTGCTACTATCAATGCAATGCCTGATTCGCTTATTGATATTGGCGCAAAAGCTTTCCAAGGTACTGCGATATCTACATTTAATTTTAACAATTCAACAGGTTGGAAACATTCTACAAATGGTTTATCGTGGACTGCGGTGACAAGTGATATTGCTACATTCTATAAAGCAAATCTTGGATATTATTATACAAGAGGTTAATTAGATTTTATGTAGTTAAAAATCAATATGAACAAAACAAAAAACTCAACAATTTTCGTTGGGTTTTTTTGTTGTTTGTTGTCAGTTGTTTATATGAAAGATTAACATAAAAAAATATGTATTTTGTTGTAAATATTTGTCGCAATTTGTTTGACTAAAAGTTGTTCAATTTGGTATCATAATATTAATATTATTTTGTATTTTTGTTCAGGGGGTATATTATGGATAAAAAATCTCAAAGATCAAACAAATCAGAATTCGAAGATGTATCAAAACTGATTGAGTCGATCAAGTCGGATAACATGAGGACGATGAAAATAAAACAAAGGATGAGCAAACAAAAAAAGGTTGCTCTTATTTCAACTGCTACGATTGCTGTTGGTGGTGCAGGTGTTGGGGCGGCAGTGTATGTTGCCAATCAAACCAAACAATATGTGATCACAATATACTATGAAGATGGTTTGCCAACAGAGATGAGAGCGAGCAAAGTAAGTGATCTCAAATATCCAGAAGTGCCTGGATATACTTTTGCTGGTTGGTATAAAGATCCTTCATATATTGTGAAATATGGATCAAATGAAAAATTTGAAGGGGATTGTCCTGTTTATGGAAAGTATACCCCAAATGATTATGAAGTAATATTTAAAAACGATGATGGTTCCTACAACACTATCGAAGTGGCTTATGAGTCTGAATTTAACATGCCGGCTCCTACATTCAACAAAGAGGGACACAAATTTGTCGGATGGGCTTTGGATCCAAATGAGAAAAATCAGGAAAAGATCTTCAAAATAGAAGAAAGAAATATATTAACTCAAATCGGCGGAGTCACATACTACGCAATCTGGGCGGAAGATACATATATATTGACAATAAACTATGAAGGTGTTTCTCTTGATACAGAAATATTGGAAATCATGTATGGAGGTCAAATCCAAGATATTCTCAAATGGGATATAAAATATACAGATAGTTCAAAATACCTTGCTGGATATAAAATAGACGGAATTGATGAGTTATACACAGAAGGACGAAATATATCAATGCCGGCAAGAGATATAACGATTAGACCTATATTTGAATATTCGTCTGTCAGTGTGAAATTGGATAATGTGAGTGTTGGAAATCAAGCTGAAGGTTTTGAAAAAGAATTTGAATTGTCATATGATCCAGAAACAGAAAAGAATTATTTATCGGTTGAAATCAATACTCCAGAGAAAACAGGATATAGATTCCTTGGTTGGTCTAGAGCAGACGATGGGACTGCAGAATATGCATATGATGATTTGAATAATGTTGTGTTTAGTTTGGATAAAACACAAGACGACAATGGAGAAACTGTTGTTTTGTATGCAATATGGGAAAAAAGTGAATACACAAATAATGTTAATATAATAGGTAGCAATTTAGGATCTTTGGTTGATTCTGAAGGAAATGAGGTGGAGTCAATCACTGCTTTGTACAAAGAAGCGGTAATTGTAAACAATACAAACAAGACTATCACAATTGGAGACAAAACATACACAGCCGAATTGAAAGAAGAATTGACCGGTGCAACATATACAATTGATATATCAGTCAATGGATCAACAAATCCAACAACATGGTCGAATGATACAGAAATTAAAGTTGAATTCACTGTCACATATGCAGAACTTGATTTGTATCTCAATCTGAATTATGAAGACAAGGAATCGGTTCTCGAATCTGAAATGTCATATGATCCTGCAAAGAATAACAAAACTATTACAATAAACACTCCTTCAAGAGAACATTATACATTCCTTGGTTGGTCAAAGACAAAAGATGCAACCGAGCCTGAATATGCTTATGCTGGCTCAGATATTGTGCTCGAACTTTCAGGTGAATTGGAAGATATCACTCTCTATGCTATTTGGGGATTGGAATCATACAATTTCACTATGTCATTTGAGCTTGATGGAAGTGAAGTTGAAGGGCTCAAACTCCCATATATTTCAGGAAAAGATGAGATAGAAACATTTACAGCAAGATTCCCAGCAAAAACAAAACTCACATATACAAAAGTAGATTCTGCAAGCGACGTTGAAGGATATAACTTATACGCAACACTCACAGCAGTAGATCAAGGAACATTGAATGTATATCATGCAACAAAGATCAATTCAAAACAAGCATATAGAATTCAGAGTGTAGAATATTTTGATGGAAAAGAATGGAAAGAAATACCAAGCACTGCAGAATTGGAATTGACAGGAGCATTGCAGATAAAAATCAACTATCAAGTTGAAACAAACGAGATTACATTCGATTATGTTGATGCAAAAGATGGATTGTATCACAACAATCCAAAGATGACAGAAAGTTTGTCAGATATTACATTTACAGCAACAGAAACATTCCAAGTATCAAATGCAACCAATGCAAACTATACTTTATTAGGATGGGCATTTGGTAAGGAGGATGGTTCATACTTAGATAATGACAAAAGTGTAGCCTTTGAAATAGGTGAAGATTATGACTATGAAGATATAACAAAATTGACATCATACTCTAATGACACTATATACCTTGTTCCTGTATGGCAAGGTGTGGATTGTAATGTTGAGATTTCACAAGAAGGTCAAGACAATAATGGAATGGTACATGGCTATCTAGGTGATATAATACAAACTACTGAATATGGTAAAAATTATATTTTGCCAGACCTTGAATGTATAGATGATGGATTCTATTTATCAGGATATTTTGTTGGTGGTGAGACTTACAAATCGGGTGATGCAATTATAATTGAAGAAGATACTATAATTACGCCTATATGGGGAGATGAAATCGAAATTTCATTTAAAGTAAATAATGATTACATCACGGATATAGTACCAATAACCGAATATCGTATACCAGAAGAAGGCAAAGTTGAATTTATAATTGATGATATTTTAAGTGAAGAATACTCTGATAGTTCGAATAGATTTGAATTTTTGGGTTGGTCAGAAGAGGTTCATGGTTATGTTGAAGATGAGTCTGAAGCAGAAGGATGGAAAATTAAAACTGATGAGCCTATTGAATTGACAGCAAGCAAGACATACTATGCTATATGGAAAGTGAATCAAGTTGAATGGACTGTGACTATCGAATTTGAAGGGGACAAGGCAATTGATGCACCAGACCCAACAATAACACCATCTAACAAATTCACTTTGACAGCAATTGAATCATTGATTGTTGATAATGACTTATTTGTATATAGCAGTAAAGATTCTTCAATCAAGTTGGGTGAAATAGATTGTGTTGACGAACAGGATGCTTTCAAGAAAGGGTACAGAGATTATTATGTATTGCACGAAGAGGTTAAAGAAGGGGCAAACATAATACTCACTTTCGAAGCAAAACAAATAGAATTCTCTTACACAATAGTAGATTCTTCGAACGAATATGAGGGTCAACCTACAATAGAAGAGAATAATCTTTTGGGAACAACTACAATCACAGGATTTGAAAAACTCACACTTCCGACAGTGACTGACAAAAATGGTATATACGACTTTGTTGGTTGGACTGACGGAAAAACAATGATTTCAAAAGATCAAATGACAAATCTTGGATTTGACACATGGAAAATATTGTTTGGCGAAAGTACCTCATCTACACTCAAGCCTGTTTGGAAACTCAAGACTTATTCTGCATCGCTTGAAATTAATGTAGTTGCAAATGAAAATGGTTTGTCAGCTCCAAAATCTAAAATTGCAGTTCCAATTGCAACTTCATCATTAAGCAGTTTGGAACATGGTGCGGTGTTGTCGCTCAGCTCTAGTGTGAACAACACAAATCAAGAGGTTGTATATAAAGTTGATGGTCAAGAAAAATCAAAGATTTCAGTGGTATTGGCAGGGGATCAATTGAATTATCAAGACTGGTACAAATATATCGGATCAGAATATTCAACTGATAATGGATTGACTTGGCAAACATTAGATTCATCGGTGACAATCACTGAAGGCATAAAGATTCGTTCGAATTGGAAAGTTATGCCGAGAGACTTCTCGATCAGATTTTCTGATGTGGCTTCTGGCACATATCCAGAAAATCCACAGATGACAACAAGCTCAACAGAGATTGTGAAACCATCAACAATTCAATTCAATGGATATGAGTCAATCACTCTTCCAGGAGCAGATTCTGTCACAGATGTCAATGGTTTATATAATCTTGCAGGTTGGGCATACAGTGGTTCAGAGTCTTCAAAAGCATTTGATATCAATGATTTGCAAGTGACATGGGATGATTTGGATTCAGCCAAATTCGATTCATCAGTATTGACGCTCAAGCCGATCTGGACAATCAAGGAATTCAATATTTCGGTTGAATTCAATGATGATACGTACAATTTCTCTCTAAATCCTGTTTTGGGTTTGTCAGATATTGCTTGGAATCTTTTGGATGAAACGTCTGACTTTGAAAAGACAGGTGAGCCTTTGATTGTTGTGTATAATTCAAATGGAATTGAGAATTCATCAACATTTGGAGGACGTTCCGTAAGGTATACACAATCTGAATATAATGTAATTGAAAAAGTTGAATATAGAGTCAATGGTGGAGATTGGATAGAACTCTCTGAAGATGAAAAAGTTTCTGTCAAAGGAAACATTGAGTTTATCGTCACTCTCGAGAGTGTTGAGAGAGGGTATTCGATTGAATATACAGACGACACAACTTCAGAAATTGGACAAAAATATGCTCCAACAATGAGCTTTGTGGATGAAAAACCGACAACGATTGGCGGACTTGACAAGCTCACTCTTCCTTCTGTCACAGACAGCAAAGGTACATCACAATTCTTGGGTTGGATTGTTATGGTGGATGAAAACAATGAAATATTCATCGAAAAATCCGAAATGTTCAACTTGGAATACGACATATGGAAAGATTATGTCTATACAGGTGATGATTATACAACAATAAAACTCATGCCTAAGTGGGAATTGAACAATTATACAAAAGAGTTCAGTATCAGTGAAAATAAACAAACACTTGACGGAAGTACAAGTATCGATGCTAACATTGTGAATATATATTATAATGGCGAGTTGGTGCAAAACGGCGAAACAATAACATTGACACATGGAACAACGATTTCAGAGAACTTGTCAAATGGAGTGAAACTCTCGAATGGTCATACAATCACATATACATTGATCGAGCCTGATCAAGAAGAGTATTATTTAACAGAGGTATCAATCAGTCTTTATGATGGCGAAATTGTGACGGGATCAGATCCGATCATCATCAATGCCGTGAAGACATATAAAAATATAACTCTCAGATTTAATAATGGTGATTATTATTTGGCAGGTACATACAATATCACAGGAAATCTTGATCCGGTTGAGCAGTCATACATGAATCATGAAAGTTGTTATACTGCTTTGCCGACACTTGAGGATACTGAAGGAAACTATATATTCCAAGGTTGGTCATTTGTTGACCCAACAACGTTGGATTATGAAAGTTATGAATATACTTTCACTGATGGAAGTGTTATATTTGATGAAAATTTTGATCAATATTTTGATGGAACTCTCTATGCTGTATGGCAAGGTAGAACTATCACTGTGACATTTGAGCAAGGTGAAGGTTTTGAATACATTGATGATTTGGAAATTAGTAGCAGTGTTTCATTCGAGTATGGCGATACTGTTTCTTGGAATTATAATACTTCTTATGGTTCGAATATAGAAGCTTACATTCATGTTGAGCCTTTGATCAATCCATATGGTCAGAACAATTATGATGAGTATTGTGTCAACGGAATTTCAAAACGCAATAGTTTGTGGGAACTTAAATTCAATGAAGTAGATTTTGGTGATATCACCGAAGATACAGCAATCACAATCGATGCTATATGGACTGCAAAAGAATTGACAGTCAGCTTCTATGGTGTTGATGAATCATATGTTTTGGGCGAAGGTAATTTGTCGCTCACAGTGCCTGAATATGATGTTGTAAGTGTTGCACACAAACATGTTGTTTCATGGGGATACAATCTCACACCAGGTGCAACATTCAATCCATACGTTTTGACCAATGAAGAGTTGGAGGCATTTGGAGTAAGTAGTGACGATTTTTATCCTTCTATTTCGATAAGTGCAGACTTGCAATGGAACACATATACAATAAAAGTGCCAAATAGTCATCCATTAGTGGTACAAGAAACCGAAGATATTACATTCACATATTATTCAAATGGCTCATTTGAAGGATTCACAGTGATTCCAGATGATAGATGGAGTTATAGCGCTGTAGAGATGCGTATAGAGTCACAAAACGGAGAAACCGATGGTCCTTATCGTATTGGTAGTCTTGATTGTGCGTTTGATTATAGTAGTCTTCCAAGCACAATGAAAGATGGAGATAGTATTTATTTCTATCCTCAAAATGTTCGAAAAGAAGTTTATTTGACCATTGAATTCTCTCTCACTGATGATGAGAAAAAGTTTGGAGATATGGTAGGTGGAATCTATTCCAAGAAATACGATAGTTTCATAGGTGACGGACAAGATATAGGTATTTGTGAAATATACTTTGCCGATATGCCTGAAAGAGAGAACTATACTTTGATAGGTCTCACAAGAACGAAAGGTTCAACAGAACTAGATTATGAATTCAGCAATAATTACAGCGAGATTTCCTTCGATGATGATATGACACTATATCCTGTATGGGAAGGAAAAGAAAGAATACTTGTATACAGTGGTGCAGATGATTCAAAAACAGCTTGGATGCAAGTTGTGAGTTGGACATCAAGCCAGATGTTCAAACAAGGAGATGCAATTATCCTTCCAAATGACGAACAAATGAATACTATTCGTGCGATGGATATATATAAGAATTACAATATCAAAGGCTTTAGATTAAGCAATGGTGAAGGTACATTCTTCTCATCGACTTATGCTCCGGGTGCTTCAATAAATCTTAATCTTAATGATGATGATTTGACTGATGGACGTTTCTTCATCGTGCCTGATATGGAAGAATATACAGCAACAGTTTCTTTCAGTTTCAATGGTGGAACAAACACTCAACCAGGAAGCTATTTTGTAGATAGTAGTTATGGACTTGGTGAAGAGATCTTCATACAACCGGTTGGAATTGTTAATACTCCAAGAAACTTGAAATATATCAGTCATTGGGATGCTTATGTTGATGGTCAATTTG
>JAZRUL010000075.1:0-6340 GCA_045652505.1 Candidatus Onthoplasma sp.
TTTTTCTTTTGTGATTTCTTCATTATATTTATAGTTTTTTCAATCTTTTGTTGTGTCTTTTATATTTTTTTACATTTCCGTTCAATAATTTTATAATTTCAGGCATAGCTTCAATCGCTGCATTATACCCTTGCTCAATCATTTCTTTTGTGTTCGCAATTTTCATTGAACTGAAATTTTTCATATTCGGCTGCAAGATAATGTCACTTTTTATTATTCCATACTTTGAATTATTAACCAACATAATATCAATACTTGCCGAAAATTGATTGAAGAAATTTTCGCTATTTGTACCACTACCTCGAGTTGGATTGCAATCAACAGTCACAACAAAATCACAACCATTATCTCTCAAGATGTCTGCTGGTATGTTGTTCAAAACTCCACCATCAATCAACGTCATCCCTCTATATTTCACAGGGAAAAACGCAACAGGCAACGCACTGCTTGCAGATACAATGGTCGCTATATCGCCGGACGAAAATACAATTTCCTTTCCTGATTTTAAATCCACAGCCACTGTATAATATGGCATAGGCAATTCCTCTATTTTTTTATAAGGTATGAAATTTCTCAATAAATTTTGTAGGGTGTCCATTTTTGACGGAAGAAAACCTAGTTTCGGTCTTCTGAAATCTTTTGTTTTCAATCCGTTTGCAAATTTTGAAATATCATTAAAACTTAAATCAGCAGCATATAGCGCACCAAAAACCGCTCCCACACTTGCTCCTGCAACAGCATCAAATTTAATCCCATTTTCTTCGAAAGCCTTAAAAGCACCAAGATGAGCATAACCTCTGGTACCGCCACCACTTAGACACAATCCAATTTTATATTTCTTCTTGAACTTATTATATTTTCTCTTATTCAATACGACATTTCTTTCCATATTTTTATTATAATCTAACTGGTCGATTTTAACAAATCTTTTTGAATATTATATTGTTTTTGATATAAATTTTTAGCACAAACTCAATTTTTACAATCAATTCTAAATAAAACATGAAAAAATCTCGGTATATCCGAGATTTTTGTTCTATTCTTGATTTTCTCCGTTTGAAGAATCTGCATTTGGATTTCCGTTGCCATTCTTGTCACGAATTCTTTGAAGTGTGATATTTGTCACTTCAATGTCGCTTTCAATGTTTGAAATTTGTTCTTCCAATATTTTGTTTGTGTGTTCCAAAATTGGGAAACGTTCTTTGTTGGCATTGATCACTTCTTCACAATGACTTACACTGAGTCTCAAACCATCAAGAAGTTCAAGCTCGTTGGCAAGTTTTTCTGCTTTCTCTTTATCAATATCAACATAATTGTTCACACCATAAAGATCAACTTTCTTCTTAGCAACCACAGCATCTTTTCTTCTCAATTTAGTTTGATATCTTTCATAGTCTTTCATTATTTTCTTGAGAGGTTTATATTCTTTTTGATTGATTTTGTAGTCTTTCTTCACGTTTTTCAATCTATCTTCCAAGATAGCAAGACGAGCAAGACACTCTTCTTCTGTCATATCAATAGTCACAGCAGGACGAGTGTTTCTAGCTTCCTCAAGTTTTGAATTAACTTCTTGAAGTTGAGCTTTCAAAATCTCGATTTGTTCGTTTGCCTTGAGAAGTTCAAGATTTGAGTTATCTTCAACTTTTTCATTTTCTTCAACAACTTCATCGACAATCTCTTCAGCCGGCTCATGAGAAACTTCTTCGTTCACCTCTTCAGCGACCTCTTCTACTTCTTCTTCAGCCACTTCTTCAGCCACTTCTTCTACTTCTGACAAGATTTCATCAACAATTTCATCTTCAACAGATTCAACTTCTTCAACATTTTCTTCTGTCTCTTCAATCATCTCATCTTCATCGTTCTTGTTGAGATATTCATCAATATTCATACCTGCAAGTGTAGGATCGATATCTGTTGCTACTTGTTCGTTCGCAATTTCTTTTTGTTCTTCAACAACATCGTCAGAAATTTCATCAACAAGACTCATCACATCGATATCGTCCACATCGATAATTTCTTCTTTTTCTTGAACATCAGACTCTTGATCTTTCAATCTGTTTTCAATTTCTTCCAAATCGCCTTCTGCGTCTTCTTTCATCAAAGCAACAAAATCTTCATTATTTGCTTCAAGCAATTCTTTTTCATGTTTTGCCTTTGCAATATTGATTTGTTCGAAATTATATTCGTTGTCTTGAGTTTTTCCACTTTCAAGTTCTTTATATTGCTGATAATCAATAACGTCTGCGTTTCTATTTGTTTTAGAAACACGCTCGCCATCGAAAGTGTTCAACAACAATTTTCCAATAACAGCAATGATACTTCCAGCAACAATAACAATACCTATGATAGCTATGATGCTACCCAATCCCATCCATGCCATAATTATCTCCTTAACATAAATTCGCTTTTATTATAACCGAAGAGAGAGAATTTTTCAATACCTTTTCTTAAATTTTTTTGAAAATTTTCCAAAAAAACACAAAAAAACAAGAAAAAACTTAATTTTTCTTGCAATTTTGGATTAATTTTAAACAAATCATAAAAAATAAGAAACTAATTGTTATTAGTTTCTTAGCCCTTTTGGATAATGATTCTTAAATTTTCCTTGACTAATTTTAAATCCACCCAAAGGACATTTTGATGCAAATATAGTGCCATATCCGTCAGGCAAGTCTACTTCCAAAGTCTCACCTTTTAAATACGATAAAATTTCTTTTGCTTGACAATCAAAATCAAGTTTAATCTTGAAATCATTTCCAAAAGCGGAAAACAAATTGTGGTAAGGATCAAATCTAAAGTTTTTCACTTCTCCTAGTTTCACTCCCAATGTGGCAAATCTAACACCTCGTCTTATCAAGCTCTTGTCTTTAACATAATAGACGTTGTTATTATATGAATACACATTATCCAAAACATTTGCATTCAAATTTGTGAATTTTACTAAAAATTCTTTTGCCAACCTATCTTTTTCCAATTTTATAAAACTAAAATACGAGTCTTGTTCACTATCCAACTTTTTCAAGACAGCAACAAACTGACCTTCTCCTCTCGTTTTGTGAGGATATAATCTCACTGCTTGTTCAAGATTTATTCCCCTAGAAAAATCTGCTTCAATGTTTACAATTTCATAATTATGGTTGGATAAAAATTCTTTGACCACCATCTCGTTTTCTTCCAATGAGTAAGTGCACGTTGAATAAATAATTATTCCATCTTTCTTCAAACATTTGTCAGCATTGTTTAATATCTCAAGTTGTCTATTTGCGCACATTTTTGGAAGATTCTCATTCCATTCTTCCACCACTTCTTGACCGCGCCTAAACATTCCTTCTCCACTGCACGGAGCGTCTACCAAACAAACATCAAATGTGTTTGCATAAACTTTTGCGATATTTTCACTCGAATCGTTGGTTATAATCACATTTTTGAGTCCCATTCTTTCGATATTTGAAAACAATATTTCACTTCTCGATCGATTGAATTCGTTTGAAAGCAAAATCCCATCAGGTATACGACTTGCAATCTGGATCGATTTTCCACCAGGAGATGCACACATATCCAAAACCTTTTCATTGCCATTAAACTTTATTGAATTGACTGTAAACATCGCACTAGGCTCTTGCATATAAAAAGCTCCCGCATGATGCAAAGGATGTTTTCCGTATTTATCCGATTTTACATAAAATCCATTTGTTTCATACGATATTTGTTCTAATGGAAAATCGACAATTTTTTTGAAATTGTCCACTGAAATTTTATTATTATTTACAAATATTGATTTTTCAATAGGTTGCGTCAAAGAAATCATAAAATCTTCATATTCTACACCCAACATTTCTTTCATTCTATTCAAAAACTTATCAAACTCATTATTCATAAAAAAATTATAGCAAAAAAAACGAAAAAACTCTACATTTTGTTGATTTTTTTTTCAAATTTAACTAAACTATTTATAAAGTGAGGGGTAATATGCGTGCTATTGATAAAATACGCCAAAAAAGACGTTTTGAAATGTTCAGCGAAAAAACAAAAGACAAAGTTTTGGAGCTCAACTCTTTTTTCGGTAAATATCATATGCAATTTGAAGACAGAATTGAAAAAGAATTCACATATTATGATACTCCAAATCAAGATCTCTTGAAATCAAATATTGTGCTGTTCAAGACACATGTCGGAAATCTGACCGAACTCGTGATGACAAACGACACTACTTCAACAAAAGTTCGCTACACTCAACGTCTACACAACAAAAAATGTAGCAAGCAAATCAAACCTACCGACAAATTATTCAAACACAAAGAGTTTTTGATTGAAAGCTTCAAAGATATGTTTATGTCATCAATTGCGTTTGACCCAGAATTCTTGCTGAAAAAACTCCAAGTTGCATATAGCATCAAAACTGAGAGCATAGAATATAGAAGTATGAATACAACAGGCTTGAAAATCACCTACTCTTTTGACAAAGATTTATATTTCAACAATTTCAACAAAGAAAAAGTTAAAGGCAACATTTTGACGATCTATCAACATAGTCCAGAGACAACAAATGACGACCTTGAAGATTTGTTGAGCAAATTGACAAGATATTTGAAAGAATTGACTCCACTCAACGAAACAAAGATTACAATTGCAAGACGAGTGACAGCGAACGTACGACACCCTGAAAAAGAAAGAAAAGAACTGTTAAGACAAGAAAAATTAAGACAAAAAACTCTAAAAGAAAGACAAAAAGCAAAACAAAAAGCTTTAAGATAGACAACAAAAAAATCTCTCAATTGAGAGATTTTTTCAAATTAGTTATTTTTGATTATATCAGAATCGATATATACTCCTATCATTTGAGCTGATTGAGTTGAATCAGGATTGTTCACTCTAACTCTATGCAAATACATATTATTTGCATTTCCGGCACTCATATAGAAATAAATATAATCATTTTCAATATCAAAATAATTTTTGTCAATATCGCCAAGTGTTGCAATTTCAATCACTTCCGGATCAGAGCCAGCCAAAACATTATTGACACTGACTGACTTGATAACAATATTATCATCACTAGTCACATAATAGAACATATCACTCTCGTTAAATCCGATTATTTTGATTGCACTTTCCTCTTCGATCAAAACATAAGGCTCAGCATCTATTATGCTTGGAATATAATATTCCACCATACTATCGTCAAGACAAACAATCATACTACCATCAAGAGATATTCTCACATCGTCATAACTTGACTGAGCAAGAATAACCTTGAATTCAGATTTGCTTGAAATTTTTGAAATATACAAATCTGTATTTGATGATCCGTTGCCATGACTCTTTGTGATATACACATATCCACCGCCAGCGAATTTAAGCTCAGCCGATGAATCAACTCCACAATATTCACTAGAAACATTATTTGCCACATTATAACTATACAATGTAGAATTCTTGATATAGAAAATATTTGCAATATCTTGGTTGTTCTCTGGGAAATACACACTTGAAACTTCTGTTATTTCTGTCACAGCAGACGAATTAGCATCGATACGAACTATTTTGTTATTTCCCTCTTCATAAATGAGGATGAAAACTTTTCCATCTGAAACATAGTAAGTATAGTTCATTTTTGAGTAGTAAACTTTTGATTCATACAACTCTTCCAATTTGCCAGAATTGTTGAGTTTAACTCTATAAAAAATTACTTTATCTCTTGCCCAAACTTCTTTGTCCAAATCTTCGTTATATTCGTTTTTTAAACACGGACTAGCAAAATACACATAATCTCCAAACACATGCAAGTCAGCAACTTCATATCCGACAAGCTTGTCTGTAATAGTGCGATAATAATCATCTATGAGTCCACCGTTGTCTAAAACAGGATTTCCATTTTCATCCAATTTTGTCACCATAAGTGAACCTATAGTATAACTTGTTTTCTTGTTTATATCCGATGATGAGATAGATTTGAATCCATTCACAAAGTATAAATAATTACCTTTTTGAACAGACATTCCGCCATTTCCTTCGGTTGCCATACTTGATGTTGGATAAACAAATTTATCTTTGTTCTTACCTCCACACGCAACAAACGAGAATGCAAATACTAACAACATTAAGCAAACTAAAATTCTAGTAAATTTTTTCATTTATAACCTCTATATAATTATTGTCAATAAATCATTTTAAATACAATTAAAATCATTCGACTATATAATATCACACTTGAATTTTTATGTCAATCTTGTTATGTGAAAAATAAAAATTTTTAGTAAAATTTCAAAATATTACAACAGAAAATATAAATTATTTAATATTGTACTAAAAAATTATAAATATCCACAATTAAAAGATA
>JAZRUL010000076.1:0-5890 GCA_045652505.1 Candidatus Onthoplasma sp.
TGACCTCTTGCATGGATAAATATATCATAGTTTCCAAAGCCATTTGATTTCAAAATTTCTACAAGAACTTTGTGGAAATTGTTTGTTTCTAATGTTGATAACTCTGTATGAATTTTTCTTCCGTTTTTGAATATCTCCATAACAAACATCTTGTCAGTCGGTATTGTTATTATTGGTGAATTTCCACCAGATGACAATTTGTCACCAAAAGACAATATGCTTATTTGAGTCAAATCATCACTAACATTAGTTATTTGTGTTTTGTAAATACTATCTTTTTTGATAGACACTATCAAATCCTTTGAACCATCACTCAAAGTTGCATTAAATGTAATTTTCAAGTTTTCCAAATCGTCAGTGTTTTGATACAAAACAACATATTGAGTTGTATTTCCAGCAGCATCAATTTCAAGGATTTCATAATAACCAACACTAGACAAGAAATTTCCATATGTTGCAAAACTTGATGCAACTGTATAAGCATTGAGATTTGTTGCAGGCAAAGTCAATCTATCATTTTCGATATTGAATACTCTATATCTAATCTCGGCAATATCAGTTGAAACAATATCTGTATATGCATTCACAACAAAACTGAATATATTTGAAAGTGATTGACCACCTTCGGCATAATAATCTTTGTATCTATTCACAAAGTATGTTGTTGTTTTGGTCGCAGTGTTGTCATAATACGCTTGTTCAAATACACCCGCTCCGCCATAATAGCCAGCCAAATTATCATTCTTGATTAAATTTTCAACATTTTCCTTTGGTGCTGTTCTGTCGATTGTCACAATATATTCATTGCTGGAATATTCAAACACTGATCCATCTGAGTTGTATGCATAATATGCAGATTTGTATTTATCGCCTGCACCCAATTTGTATTTGACAACAAATCTATATTCACCAGCACCAATATACAAATCGTTTGTATTTGGCATAGTGTTAATTTTTAATGTCCACTTACCATCTTTCTCTTCTATTTCTTCACTATCTTTTGTATAAACTTTTCCGTTATATGTAATACTTTCAATTTGAGCGTTAGTGTTGTCTGGATTGTATGATGGGAAATCAACCTTGATCCATTGTTGACTCGACACCACTTCGGTTGATGAAATATTGTCTGTTGAATAATTTTCATTCGGAGTCACATAAACCGGAGTTTCTGGTTTACGCGGTTGACTGATTGTGAAGGCAATTGTTTCGCTGTTCGGATTTGAGCTTCCTTCCGCTCTATCATTGACGATTATTACATAATCACCCGGCAAACACAACCAATCATTTCCCATACTATCGTGAGCAAAGAAATTTCTTACATTATTCCATTTATCTTCACTCTTTGCCAAATCTTGAACAAATTGTTTTACATTGAGTTGGTAATAAGTTATACCATCAATAGTTTTAATACTTGCTCCATTTGTTTCATTTTTGAATAAAGTGTATGCTTTATTTATTCCACCGCCAAGTTGATTGTTTGTATCCACGAAATACATTACAAAATCAAGCTTTCCGGCATAGTAATCACTATAATTTCCTGTAGCATTGTTATATTTTCCGATTGGAATATTAAGAAGCGCAGGGAGTTTGTTTGTCACAAGTGATGGATTGTAGTCTGCTATTTTCACGTCACCTTCAAACAACTGTTTTGATGTTGTTGATGTATATTGAGTGAATGTATTGAATTTTGTCTCACTTTCCAAAAGTCCAATATGAATATAATTTCCGACATTTTGTCCATCAACTTTGCTGATTATTCCATTTCTGTCAACAATGAAATGATATTTCATTTCCATAGAATCAGCAGAGCCTGTTAAGTCCACATGATCAGCATAAGTTCTTGTGATTACATAATATCCAGGTTGAGACATATTGCCTTCAACATTGAGAGTGACAAATCCTCTCGTGATATCTTTTCCATCGATAGTTTCAGTAGCAGTTTGAATTGAATCCCCTGAACTATAAATAGTTTTAGTAGCCTTGCTGTTTTCATCAAAGAAATAAAATTTTCCATTTAAATCGTTGTTATCATATTTAGTTAAATTCAATGGATAATATTCATACACCACTTCTTTGACTTCATATTTTCCGCCGATATCCATAATCCAAGTGAACAACACAAAACTATCATTTGTTGCATGTGCAGAATCCAAATTTGAAGTTGTGAACAATCTGTGTTGATTTATATTGCTTGGATAGGCAGTCAATTGACTATTGCTGAAGAATACATATCCTTTTGAGTTGTCTGGATTTATTTCAACTTTGATATAAGAATTTGATTCTGTTATATCGTTTGTTGAATTGAGATATTTTTGGTTTTCTCCACGAACATAATAAGTACGAATTACACTTGTAGCATAATCTGTTTCAGGTTCGTCATAGTCAAAAACTTTTATTGCTTCATCCGTTCTACTCATGATATAAAGTGGCATGTTTTTACCAGCTTCAGATATTGAATTTATAGTATTCTTATCATTTCCATTAGAATCATATTCAACAACTTGATTTTGTTTGACTTGGATATATCCGTTTTGACCAAACAAAAACTTTAATGTTTCATTATTGATATAATCTTCAATAAATCCCATTGTTGTTTCATCTAATGAAATAAGTTTGTATTTTGGAATTTCAACATCCAATCTGACATCATTATATTGAAGCCATTCAGCAGTCTTGTATGACACAGATTTTTCCGTTCCTTCAGGATCAGAAATAGTACCATCATCATTTCTAGTTATATCACTTTCAGTCACTTTGAAGAATGTTTGAGTATTGTCGAGAATCAACAAATATTTTGCTTTGTTTCCCGCTTCATCAACAAGGTCGAAAATGTATATACCTTGTGCGTACAATACATTATCTTCGTCAACTATATCGTTAATAGGTTTGTATATATCATATTTACCATCAAGAATATTATTTGTCTTGTAATTTGTAGTGATTTTTCCGTCTACAATATCTTTGATCTCTGTACTATCTTGCACAAATGAAATTGTTTGATAAGTTGCTGTCACTTTTGCACCACTTGGTTTGTCGTTCCAACTTAGTGTTGCTCCATAACTACCCTTTATTGTATTAGAAATAAATCCTTGAATTGCATTTTCGCTTAAGCTGCTATTTTCAAACACACCATATCCAGATATTCCTGATATATTTTGTTTATCAATTGTGAAAGTTGTTGTCCATTGGTTTCCTTTCTCGTTAGAAATGACTACCAGATATTTACCACTTTCTTGATCACCTATTTCCTTTCCTATAATACAACTTTTGATTATTTTTTCATCTATCTCACTTGAAGGTATATTTATATCTGAAACCACAACAGCAGTGCCGTTATTTATCAAATCATCTTCGGTATAAATTCCTGAATAAGTATTACCATATTCTTTGTAGTAGTATTTGATTGTAAGACCCATTTCGAAAATATCTGGCTCTTCCCAACTTAATTTTATATGGTCTTTTGTAAATTCTGGATTGCTTTTACCTGTATTTACACCATTTTTATCACATTCAATTGTTCCCATATTTACGTCTTGCAAAACATTATTGAATGCAATCACTTGATAATGAGAGAAATTTCCACGGTTGTCAGCCACTGCCAAGAAAACGAGATAATATCCAGCATTATTGAAAGACGTATCACTTGTGTATTTAGCAACATATCCTTTATCTAAAGTATAATATGTTTTGCTAGAATTATAAGAGTTTCCTTCTATTATATTAGATTTAATATATTCACCATTAATTTTTTCGTAATACAAGTTGAAATCGTCTTCATTTTTTGATAAAACTTCATCAAATTGAGTGTCGTCAATAGAATTATCTGTATTGAAAATACTTGAAGTTAAGATTTTGCTATTAGCACTATAGATATAAAAACTTCCTTGTTGTGCATAGTTTGAATTATAAGTTATTTTTGAATCAGACATATAACATGCAACAAAGTTTGAATTACCCTTTAATTTGACAGGATTTAGGTCTGTTGTTTCGTATTTCAACACATTCAATATTGAATCAACTCTAGAGCTTTCATCATAATTCAACACATTTTTATATAAATTTTCATAATTTGTTAGACTTAACTGAGACAAAACATTTACATCTTGAGATTTTGCCACTTTACCTGTTCTTAATGTTGTATTCGCATTGTCGTATGAATATATAATTCCCAAAGAATCAACTCCTGTCGGTACATTATCTTTCATATAACCATCTACAACTTTGAAATAAACTTTATCAGAATTTCCAAAAGTGAAATATCTCATTTCTGCGCCGTCAAAATAATTTTTCTTGGAGAAGTTTGTTTCAAAACCATTTATTTCAAGTTTGATGCTAGACAAACTTTCATTAATGTTGTCAATAACTTTATATTTGTCGGTGCTTGAAGGTTGATTGTATGGATAACCAGAATAGATATATTCAAAATCAAACTGATAGTCTCCCAATTCGCTGAACAACAATAGCAAAATGTTTGCGTAGCCTTGTTGATCAACTTTTATTGGAGTTAGTGTTGTTGTCACTTTTTTATAAGTTTTAACAATTTGAATTTCTTTTGAATCTGGCAAATAATTATATTTATATTCAGCAGTCGCCCCATCAAGAGTGTGCGTATATGACATTTTGTACAATCTATAATCATAACTAAGCACAGGGAATTCTTTGCTTGAAGATCCTTGGTTGTAAATATATGTTCCAGCAACTGATGCCAACTGAGAATTATCCGCCAAACTCAAACTTGGCTTAGCAGAATATTCATGATTGTTTCCTTGTTGTATATATGGATTTGTATATGTAGTGTCATTTATAATATAGAACTCAAACACAAGGTCTTCTTTCGCTTCATTTCCTTCTTGGTCAAAATATCCACTCTTAACAACAATTTTATAATATCCTTCGTTGTTTTCTCCTTGACCAATTATGAATCCAAAGTCTCTTTTGAACAAACCTTCACTTCTTGACGCAGGAACATTGGTCATCTTTTCATCAGGACTATTATGATAAATTTCCACATCCAAAGCATGTCCAGGATAATAAAGTTCTCCATCACTATACTTCTCTTGACCGAAAGTGATCAAAATCGCTTCTTGCATACTATCTACAACTTTTCTATAATAAGTTTTATTTCTATCGTATGTATCTGTATTTTTACATTGGCTATATGTTCCAGATTCTTCTACAAAGTATGAGGTTTTACTTTTATTAAATTGATCTTCTGTAATCTCAACCTTTTCATATAAAACATCGTCTTTTGTATAATAAGTTTCGTTTTCATCAAAACTTGTTGCCGGTTCTATTTTGTTTCCATTGTCACTTTGAAGAATTTTGTAATAAGTTCCTGAACTAAAGTTTCCTGCTGTGACACCTTCTGCTTTTATGTAATTATAGTAATAATCTTTTGCTTCATATTTATCATCTTCATTTATGAAATTGTTCAGTTTTACAAAACTATTGTTTGACACCAAGGTTTTGTGACGATCATTGTTTAGATCCGGAATATCACGATAATAATAAGTGTCAGGATTTGAATTTGCCACTTTACTATTATCATCCAATGGATTTGTTGCACCGTCAGAACTTACTGCAACTTTGGTCACAGACAAAACAATCTTGCTGTCATCAACCAAACCAATTCCTTCCTCCCAAACATATGCTTGAGTCGTTTTTGGCTCAACTTTTTTGCCGTTTCCAATAAACGAAAAACCGATTGCAGAGAGCATCAATGCAACCATCAAACCAACTTTTCCAATCAATCCTACTTTCTTCTTCAAAATGTTCCCCTTTTTATTTTCTCTCATTGAAACAAAATTATTTTTGTTTCTTTCAATAAGTGAAAAATTTAACATTTGTTAGAATTAGAGTAATTTACCCCTAAACTAATCTTGACTTAATT
>JAZRUL010000077.1:0-7487 GCA_045652505.1 Candidatus Onthoplasma sp.
CCTGTTCAACGATTTCAATTGTCTTGGTTGTTTGCAAGATTTGTCTGGAAATGACCGAGTGCTTATATTCGAGAAATAAAAGGAGGAAACAATGTTAGACAAATTGAAAGGAATAAAAGATAAATTTGACAATCTCACACAAGATATTGCCAATCCCGAAATTATTGCTGATACAAAAACTTGGCAAGCAAAAGTGAAAGAACATTCATCATTGCAACCTCTTATGGAAGAGTATGAAGTATATGCAAAAATGATGAAAGACAATGCTGACGCACAGGAATTGTTGGAGATTGAGACTGACATAGAGATGAGAGCTATGCTTGAAGACGAGATTCAAAATCTCAAAGAAAAAATTGTTGAGAGCGAAGACAAGCTCAAAATTTTGCTTTTGCCAAAAGATGAAAACGATTCTAAGAACGTTATTCTTGAAATTCGTGGCGGAGCAGGTGGAGAGGAAAGTGCGCTTTTTGCACACAGTCTTCTCAGAATGTATCAAATGTATTGTGATTCTCACCGCTACAAAATGGAAATACTCAATATTGAAGAAACCGAACTTGGTGGTGTGAAGGAAGTTCAAGCCATGATCACAGGCAAGAATGCGTATGCAAGATTTAAGTTTGAATCTGGAGTGCACAGAGTTCAACGTGTGCCAGAGACCGAGAGTCAAGGTCGTGTTCATACTTCAACAAGTACGGTTGCGATTTTGCCAGAGATGGAAGATGCGGATGTTGAGATCAATGACAAAGATATTCGTATCGACTTGTTCCGCTCAAGCGGTGCAGGTGGACAGAAAGTCAACAAGACCGAATCTGCAATTCGTATCACTCACTTCCCTACAGGAATTGTTGTGAGTTGTCAAGATGAGCGTAGTCAAACACAAAACAAAGAAAAAGCGTTTGCGATGCTAAGAAGCAAACTTTATGATTATTATCAACAACAAAAAGAAAGTGAATATAGTCAAAATCGCAAAAATCAAGTTGGAACAGGCGATAGAAGTGAACGTATCAGAACTTATAATTTCCCACAAGGACGAGTGACTGATCACAGAATTGGTCTGAGTATATTCAATATTGATGCGTTTATGGACGGAGATATTGACGAGATGATCGATGCTCTCACTCTTGCAGATCAACAAAGAAAATTGAGCGAGCAAAATTAAGTCTGGTATTGACAGATCTTTTCTGGTGGTTTATAATGTTATCACAAGGAGAAACCATATGAGACTTATTGTGAAAATGGCAAGTATAAACAAGAAACCAATAGACCCAAAAGTATTCAAAAACCTTACACCAAAGCAGAAAAAACAAATAGCAATCTCAAATCAATTGCGTTCAGATGGCTTCAAAGTTTTGCCGGTCAGTGTTGAGGAATTTTTGAGATAATATTGACACTTATCGTAAGGTGTGATATATTTAAGTTGATAGGAGATAATATGAATTTAATAGAAAGATTGTCCAATTTTAGGTTGAATAGAAAAGTTGCAAAGAGAATAAAACTTGATGTCAAATTGCAAGATCTCAAGAAAGATTATGAAAAAATGAACAATAGATTGATAGGTTCACATCTTCGTCTTGATTTTGTGCATAAATGCTGGGAAGAAAGAATTTCAATTCTAGAAAACAAGATTGAAAAGATTGATAGACAAATAGAAAAAGAGTTTATTTGTGAATAACAATCTTTGAAATATAAAATGATTATAATCAAACACTTTTTCTCATGTAATTGAAAAAGAAGTCTGGGTTGTATTTAAAACAAAACGAGATAAAAATCTCGTTTTTTGTTTGCTTAAATCTTATCTCTATGTTATAATTAGTTAGGAGTATATTATGGCAAAGTATTTGAAAATGAACTCAAAGAAAGGTTTCATAGAAGACACAGCCGAAATTGCGCATGTCAAATTCAATAATATGCGTCATGTTGTTTTGGGCTTCATGCTTGGAGATTTTGATAGTCAGGGCGAGTATTTTGTAAGACCTGATATTGTAGAAGAACTTATCAAGATGGACAAACATATTATCGATTCGGTCGACAATATCGATATATGTGAAAGTTTTCTAAAACTTGACAAACCTATCACTTTTGCCATCACTTTTCAAAATGACAAAGCGACTTTGTCTTTGCTTGAAAAAATAAACCATGGAGCAAATTTCAAACTTAACGCCGGATCATATAGTGATGTCAACGAATATATCTTGGCAGAGATTGAGACAAGTGGCGCTGTTGACAAAAATGTAGTGTACAGAATGTGGAATGTAAAGTTGTCTGGCGGAGAAGCGCTCGATGTGTTCCATATGGATGAAGAAACTTTGGCAAAATTTGCCGGAGTGGTGAGAAGATTCAAATATTTGCTTGTTGCCAACAAGAAATTGTTGCAAAAAGAAGAAAAAATCGAAGAGATTGAAGCCGCTTATTTCAACAAGATGATGAGCCTCCTTGCCCGTTATCCAAAACTCAAAATTGCGGTCGAGAAAGAGATCAAAAATCAATTTGATGAAAAAACCGGCATGCTCCGTCTTGACAAACCTAATCTCATGAAGACAATGAATGAGATTGTATTAGATGCCATTGAAGACAACATTGATCTTCTTGACGAGAAAGAGAAGGAATCTTTTGAGGCAGAAAAGCACAATATTGAGAATGAATATAATATCGAAATCACCAAAGAGATAGACATAAGCAATAAAAAGGTGGAGCAAAAGGATCTCAATGCTGATCCAATCACAGTTCCTGTGATTGAAACCTTTGGCGAAGAAGATAAAAAGTCGGCTGAAGAACTTGCCAAAGAATTCGTAGAAGAAGAAAATAATGTTGAAACACGAGTTCAAGACGATATGGTCACTCTCGCTACAGGCAAAGAGGCAGTAAGCGAAAACAAGAAGACAACCGAAAAAGAAGAATCAAAAAATCTAATTGCCGAATCAATCAAAGGTGATACCGATAAAACAAAAAATAACAATCTTTCTGGTGTGCAAGAAGCATTTTTCGATGAAGCAAACAGAGTGAAAAATCCAAAAATAAGTGAAACATACAATGCTAAGAAAAAAATCATGGAAATAGCGACTGGCGAAAAAGTGGTGGCTGTTCCAGAGAAAGGTCTTGCAAATATCAACGAAGATAAGCAAACAAAAGTTGAAGAAGGGAAAAAGAAAATCCCGGTATCAAAAACTAAAATAAATGCCTTTTTGGAAAAAACAACCGGAGAAGACACACAAAAGAACATTCAAAAGACTCAAGAACAAGCCGTTGCCAAAGTGGATGATAAGACCAAAGACAAGGCAGAAGAAAAACAAGCAGAAGCAAAGAAAGATAATAAGTTGGTTAAAGGTGCTGCAGAACAGGTAAAAACTAATAAAAAACCAACCATAACAACTAATAAAAATAAAGATAAAAAAGAAATTTCCGAAAAACCAACAAACAAAAAGGGTGAAAATAAAAATAATGATGACAATATAGTGAAATCACCAGGTGGATATTTTCCTGTAAATGTTGCAAAGCAAACTAAACAAGATAAAGAAATGCCTGAAAGTCTTAGAAAAATTATAGAGGAAAATAATAAATTAATAGAAGAAGACAAATTTAATCTTGATGGGGTAAAATCGGAAGAAGCGGTTGAGATAACAGCCAAAAAAGGTATAGGTGTTTCTTCAGAAAAGATTTTGGATGATCAAAAAATTAGCGGAGTAAAATTTACAATAGAAGTTACTGATGAAAAAATAAAAAATATTGAACAAATAGAAAGTAATGGCAATAATACTATTGAGCAAATAGATAGTAATAGCAACAATACTATTGAAGAAATAGAAATGGTGTAAAATTAGAAATAAAAAAAACCGTAAAATATTTACGGTTTTTTTAGTTAAACTTCATTGTTCTTTTCAAATAAACTACCATAAGCTTCGGTTAAGGAATCATTAGTTATGTCTGTCATGTATTCGGTGATTCCTGCCAAGAAAGGATTGTATTTGGTTGTTGATTTACTTGTTTTAAGAAGATCTTCACTCAAAAATCTGTTTAAATCTCTAATTAATATTTCTGCATTAATTTTATAGCCTTTAGGTATGAAGAAAGATACTTTTTGATAATATCTAACAAGAATAGTATTTAAAGGTCCATTGGCAACTGCGACAACCAATGGGATGTCATCATAATTTTTCTTCACATATTGAACTACTTCATCCAAAAATAATCTTTCAGTATTTTCACCTTTTGTGAAGTATCTATTTTTAATTTTGTCTTGATTTTTATAAAGTTCAGTAGCAAATTGTGATTCTGTTGGATTAAATTCCAAAACTACTTCTGCCATAATTTTCTCCTTATTAATTGTCGGTATTATATCATAGATATATTTATTTGTAAATACCTTTTTGCAAAATTTTTTTAAAATATTCAAATTTTATATTCAATAAATCCAAGATGATATCGTCACTCTTGAAAACAACAGGTAGAAAGTGGCTGCAGAAATTGGAAAAATCTAAAAATAACAAAAACTCACCATATAAATAAATTTTGAGAAATTTGTAAAAAAGGGTTGACAAAGGGGTTGAAATTTGCTAGAATGACAACGCTGATTTGGTGAAATTTCGTATTTCACGAGTGGTATGACGCATAAGGTTGCGTTTTCTAGCAAGCAGAGAATGGGAATTTGTGCTGACCATAGTCCTTTCGGACGCCAGCGAAAAATAAGGGCTTTTGCCCAATTTATTTTTGAGAATCGGCACTTAACACACGGCTAGGTGTTCACGTGCGTAAGCGTGTGAGTATCATTATATATGAACGTATGCGAACTGCCACAACCGAAGTTTTGATTAAGTAGGCTGGTAATTGTGTTGACTAAAATAAAAAAAGGAGAAAAATTATGGCAACAACAAAATTGAGAATCAAACTTGCTTCTTATGATACAGGTTTGCTCGAAAATGTAGTTTCAAGAATTCTTGACACTGCAGAGAAGTCTGGATGCAAAGTATCTGGACCAATTCCACTTCCAACAAAAAGGGAAGTTGTGACAATTTTACGTAGTGTTCACGTAAACAAAGATTCAAGAGAACAATATGAATCAAGAACACACTTTAGACTTATCGACGTCTACGCACCTAATGCAAAGGCTGTGGATACACTTCTTAAGATGAATGTTCCATCAGGTGTTGACATTAAGGTAGAATTATAGGAGGTATACTGTGGAAAAAGCAATAATTGGTAGAAAGATTGGTATGACACAAGTTTTTGCTGATGACGGTAGGGTTGAACCTGTGACAGTCATTGAAGCAGGTCCTTGCTATGTCACTCAAATCAAAACAAACGAAGTCGATGGATACAACTCTGTTCAAGTAGCTTTCGGCGAAATCAAAGAAAAGAACGTTAACAAAGCTCAAACAGGTTTGTTTAAGAAAGCAGGCGTTGAAAGCAAACGCATTATGAAAGAATTCCGTTATGACGACACATCAAAATTTGCAGTTGGACAAGAAATCAAAGCTGACATGTTCGCTGAAGGTGATGTTGTTGACGTGACTGGTACAACAAAAGGTCATGGTTTCACTGGCGTAATCAAACGTTGGAATCACCACAGACTTAAAATGACTCACGGTGTTGGTCCTGTTCATAGAGAAGTTGGATCAATGGGTGCAAACTCAACACCATCTAGAGTCTTCAAAGGCAAGAAAATGCCTGGACATTATGGTCATGAAACAGCAACTGTACAAAATCTCAAGATTGTACGTGTTGACGCAGATAGAAATTTGATTTTAGTGAAAGGTGCAATTCCTGGTCCTAAGCAATCAATTGTGACTATCAAGTCGGCTGCAAAAGCTTAAAGGAGTTAACAATGGCTAAACTTAAAGTTTATAATATGAAGAAAGATGCAGTGGGCGATATCGAACTTAACGATGGCGTTTTCGCTGTAGAATATAATGAATCACTTGTTCACCAAGTTGTAGTTGCATTGCACAACAACGCAAGACAAGGAACAAAAAGCACTCTTACTCGTAGTGAAGTGAGAGGAAGCAAGAAAAAGATTTACAGACAAAAAGGAACAGGCGGTGCTCGTCACGATGAAAAGAGCGCTCCAATCTTCACTGGTGGTGGTGTAGTATTTGCTCCAAAGCCAAGAGATTTCAGAGAGAAAATCAACAAGAAGATGAGAGATATCGCTTTCAGTTCTGCTGTATCTCAAAAAATCAGACAAAACGAAGTGTTCGTATTGGACGAAATCAACTTTGCTGATGCTAAAACAAAAGCAGCTGTTGAATTCTTGAACACATTCGGTCTTAACAAACGTACAATCATCATCACTGATGGTAAAGATGAAAATGTTATCAAAGCTACAGGTAATATTCAAAAAGTATCTTGTGTTGACGTAAGTTTGTTGAATGTTGCTGAAGTTGTTGAAAACACATATTTGGTGTTCACTAAGGACGCAATTAAGAAATTAGAGGAGGCATACGTATAATGAAAGCGCAAGAAATCATATTAGAGCCTATTATGACAGAAAAATCATACGCAGGCATTCCTAACAAAATTTACACTTTCAAAGTTGCTTTGAACGCAAACAAAATTGAAATCAAACACGCTGTTGAAGAGTTGTTTGAAGTTCAAGTTGCTCGCGTTAATACTATGACTTGTAAAGGTAAAACAAAATCTAGAAATACAAAAAGCGGTCGAGTTGTTGGAAAGACAAGCGATTACAAGAAAGCTATCGTTTTCTTGAAACCTGAATCTAAGGCAATCGCATTCTTCGAGAGCTTGAACTAAAAGGAGTAATTATGGCTATAAGAAAAATGAAGCCTATGTCAGCTGGTAGCAGATTTGTGACTTACAAAACTGGCGAATTGACAAAGGGTGCAAAAGTTGAAGAAAGCTTGCTTACAAGCGTGAAAAAGACTGGTGGTCGTAATGCTCAAGGTAAGATCACTGTAAGAAATATTGGTGGTGCAAACAGACGTAAATACAGAATCATCGACTTCAAACGTAATAAAGACGGCATCGTGGCAAAAGTTGATAGCATTCAATACGATCCAAACAGAACAGCATACATAGCACTTTTGGTTTATGCTGATGGTGAAAAGAGATACATCATCGCTCCAAAAGGACTCAATGTAGGCGACAGAGTTATGAGTGGTGCTGGTGCAGAAATCAAAGCTGGTAACGCACTTGAACTTAAAGATATTCCACTTGGTGCAATGATTCATAATATCGAATTGCAACCAGGTAAGGGCGGACAACTTGTTCGTAGTGCTGGACTTTCAGCACAATTGATGGCAAAAGAAGGAAAGTATGCAACTCTCCGTCTTCCATCAGGTGAAATGAGAAAAGTATTTGCTAATTGCCGTGCAACAATCGGTGAAATTGGCAATGAAGAAAACGAAATTGTATCATTGGGTAAAGCTGGTAGAAAACGTCACATGGGTGTTAGACCTAGTGTCCGTGGTTCTGCGATGAACCCAGTAGATCACCCGCACGGTGGTGGTGAAGGTAAATCTCCGGTTGGACATGCT
>JAZRUL010000078.1:0-2732 GCA_045652505.1 Candidatus Onthoplasma sp.
CAGCTTGTTTTTCCAATATATTCAATGTGTATTGTGCTGTCAACTACAGGAATTCCTTTGGCGGTCTCTAAAGTTGTTTCAAAGAGTGAAAATCAAAAACAGATTGTCAATTTTTGTTTTAAATTCGTCACAATTGTTTCAGTATTTTTGGCTGTGTTGATTTTTATGTTTAGCAAACCGCTTGCAAACAGTCAGGGTGATGGAAGGATTGCGATATGCTTCAGATTGCTTGCACCATCACTTGTAATTGTTGGTATTTCAAGTGTGTTGAAAGGTTATTTTCAGGGGAAAATGAACTATTTTCCTTCAGCAATTTCGCAAGTTGTTGAACAGTTTGTGAAATTGGTACTTGGTCTGTTGCTAGCTGTGGTTTTGGTCAGATTTAATGTTGTGTATGCTATAATTGGAGCAATTTTAAGCATTGTATTAAGCGAAATTATTACACTGTTCATTTTAATTCTTAATTTCAAGTCTCAAAAGTTAGATGTAAATTATATTGAAAAAATTGATAGAAAAAAGATAATAAAAGATATATTACCAATCACTATTACGAATTTGATTTTGCCAATTGCATCGTTTGTTGATAGTATCATTGTGGTAAGATTGTTAAGGGTTAATTTTGACTTGGAAATGTCGATATTTTTATACGGACTTGATAGTGGCGCTGTGAATAATATTGTCACTTTGCCGACCTTATTTTCTTTTGCGTTGGCTTCGGTTATTATGCCAAGTTTTTCGTCTGATAAAAAGAATGAAAACAAATTTTCAAAGTTGTTTCAACTTGTATTTTTGATAACTATTCCATGTGTGATAATCTTTGTTGTTGCGCCAGAGGGGTTGTTGAAAATTTTGTATTCAGACAAACTTTTGTCAAATGGTGTTGATGGTATTTCGATTTCTGCAAATTTACTAAGAATAAGTGGAATTGGAACATTGTTTTTGGCGGTCAATCAAATAATGTCGTCTTATCTTCAGGCGAATGATAGAAGGTTGTCAACAATTAAAAATTTGATTGTTGGTGTGGTTGTTAAATTTGTTATTGAGATATTCCTTTTGATTAATATAGATATAAATATTTATGCTCTTGCGATTGCAAATACAATGTGTTATTTCGTTGTGTTTGCTTTGAATTTTGTTGAAGTTAGAAAATTTCAAGCGCTTAAGACAGATGATCACTTTTTTATCAAAATTTGTGCGAGTTTGATGTTAATGTTGACAGTTTACTTTGTGCTGGGTATGCTTGGAAACAACTTGTTTGTAAATTTGTTGGCGTATATGTTTGCTGGTTTATCGTATTTGATAGGTGTGTATTTGTTGGATATTTTGCCGATCAAAAATTTTGTGAAAAAGAAAATTGATATATAAAATTATCAAAATAATCACTTTTTCTCATAAATTCAAAAAGATATCTGGTTGTATTTATAATTAAAAAAATAGAGAAAAATATTGAAATTTTCTCTATTTTCTTTTAGATTTGAAGAATTTTTGGATTAAATCTTTGTTTTCTTTTTCAAATTCGGACAATTGATAACAATTTGTAGTATGATTAAGAGTATTGTCTAGAAGATTGAATCTAGATATTGCTCCGCTGTTTTCGTCTTTCACTGCGTAATACAAATTTTTAATTCTCGCGTTTAAAATAGCACCGGCACACATAGGGCATGGCTCAAGAGTGACGTATAGATCACAATCATCAAGTCGCCATGAAGATAACTTCTTGCATGCTTTTTCAATAGCGATTATTTCTGCATGATGAGTTGCGATTTGGTCTTTTTCACGTGTGTTGAAAGCTTTTGCTATTATCTTATTGTTTTTTACAATCACTGCTCCTACGGGAACTTCGCCTTTCGAGAAGGCTTTGCAAGCGAGACGTGAAGCTTCTTCCATTTGGTTCATATTTTGCTCCTTTGACTATATTTTGCCCCAAAATTGGATTAAAGTCAATCTCTTTTTGATATTCTATGGCTTTATTCAGTGCTAAAAGTGGAATATCTTTGTTTCTTGAATAGATTTCGGGTAAATTTTCTATTCCGATAGGATGGTTTAGGCTTTCATCTCCGACTTCAAAAGTATAAGATGGTATGGTTAATTTTTGAATACACCAATCTTTATATCCGCCTGTAGAGTTTTCGGTGAAAATCAAAGGATAACCTGTGAGAGCGGAAAAACTTTCTACGATTGCGAGATCTCTAGCCAGATTGACTTCGCTTTGACCTTCAAAGCCATAGTAAATAACATTTCCTTTTGTGTGATATGATATTGTGAGAAGTGGTTTTGTTTGAAGTGTGAAATCGATCAAAGATTTGACTTCTCTCTCACTTTCGGGATAAAAACCTATGAAATCTTCTGTTGATGGACATCTCACATTTTGGCTTCCGCCTCCCCAATTTGCATCAAAGTTTGTGTTGAGATCGACAAGGTTGATGTTTGCTTTGAATTGAGAGAAATCAGTGGAATTGTTGTTGGCATTGGTCAAATATTGTTTTGTTATATCACATGGGACGCTGTTGATTCCGTCAAGCACGAGTTCGGCTCCATCGGGATTGGTCAAAAAAACAAAATAAATTCCACCAGATTTTATTGAATTGTTGAAAAACAGATTTCTTGCTTGTTCAACAAGGAGCAGACTTGTTATGTATTCTCTTGCGTGAATTCCACCTTGGATCAAAATTTGCACTCCAGAATAATCTCCTACATGTAAGTCGGAGGCCAAGCGGTCTTAGGAAGACAAA
>JAZRUL010000079.1:0-4975 GCA_045652505.1 Candidatus Onthoplasma sp.
GAAATTATTAAAATAAAAAATTATCAAAAAAGTTCAAAAAAAGTGTTGACTTTATTTTTTTATTGGTATATTATTTGAGCATTGAGGGAGAAAAATGAGAAATTTATTACCTATTCAAAACTCAAAATTTTACTGGGTGGCTGTTGAATGTGACAGACATTTGTTTTGCGTAGGTGAAGATAAATTTGAAACCATTTCTTAAGATAAAACTAGGAAAATACTAGGATAATTAGAAAAAAATATAGAAAGGATAAAAATTTTGAACACCAACGCAATAGTTGGTGTTCTTTTTATAAAATCTAAAAAATTTTAAGTAAAAAATTAAAAGGAGAAATGAAATGTTAAAAATGAAAAATTTAAAATTGTTTGAAGATATAAAAAAATATGTGCGATTTGTTGAAAATATACGAGTCTATCCGCGATGTTGCGGTGTGAGTGATTAAGAAATAATAAAAGAAAAATAAGGAGAAAATTATATCAGCTAGCGCTTATATAACTAATCCTAAATCTACTTGCTTAAATGCAAGCATTAAACAAATAAATTTAAGGAGAAATTTATGAAAGTTATAGAAGTAAATAATTTAAGAAAAGAATTCATGTCTAAAGTTAGAATTACAAAAGAAAATGGAAAGAAATCTCTGTTCAAGAGAGAGAAGAAAATAAAAAATGCGGTTGATGGAATCTCTTTCAGTGTTGAAGAAGGCGAAGCTTTGGCTTTCATCGGTCCAAACGGAGCAGGAAAATCAACTACGATCAAGATGCTCACAGGTATTTTGTATCCAACAAGCGGTGATATCAAGGTGTTGGGGCTCAATCCAAGCAAAGAAAGAGTGAAATTATCATATCAAATAGGCTCGGTGTTTGGACAAAAAGAGCAGTTGTGGGTACATTTGTCTGCAATGGAGAACTTCAAATTTTTCGGCTCGATTTATGATTTGAAAAAGGACGAATTAAATAAGAGAATTGAAGAATTGGCTACAATTTTTGAGATTAAAGAATTCATGAATCAACCTGTCAAGAGTTTGAGCCTGGGGCAACGCATGAAGTGTGAAATGGTGGCAAGCCTCCTTCACAATCCAAAAATGTTGTTCTTTGATGAGCCTACGATCGGTCTTGACCCTATTGCGAAGGAAACCCTACGTAAACTGATCAAGAAAATCAACAAAGAACTCGGAACAACAATTTTCTTCACTTCACATGACGTCGGGGATATTGAAGAAGTATGTAAAAGGGTTATCATAATCAATGATGGTAAGATTGTGCTTGATGATAGTATGAAAAATCTCAAATATCATCATTTGAACAAAAAAATCGTGGAAGTTAACCTCAAAAATGCCGTAAAAATCCAAGAAAAAGACGGAATAAAAATAATCAAATCAAAAGACACATTATACAAAATCGAAGTCGATATGAACAAAACCAGCATGGACGAATTGTTGAGTTTGTTCAAAGCTGATGACTTGCAAGATATCACAATCTCAAGCGAGCCATTGGAAGAAATAATAAAAAATATTTACAGAGGGAAAGATGAATAAGTACTTAAGCATATTCAAAACGAGTTTTCGTCAAGAGAGTAAAACAATAGCAAACTCTCTTACTTCTGTCGTGTCTTTTGTGGTTATTATTTACATATTCCAACAACTTTGGCAATTCATTTACGGTGGCGGCGGTGGTGGAGAATTGATACATGGCTACACTGTCGAGATGATGATTTGGTATATGATTATGGCTGAAGTTTTGATGTATGCAGTCAATGCTAGAGCGACAACTCGTGCATATAGCAATGATATCAAATCTGGTAAAATTGCATACCAACTCAACAAACCATACAATTATTATGCATATCAGGTTAGTTCGCAAGCAGGAGTATTCTTGTGGAAGTTGATATTCCTTGTACCTACAGCAATTTTTATGGGTCTAGTTTTGCTTGGTCCTATTGCTAATTTTAGTATTGCTTTTGTGTTGCCTCTCGTGCTAAGTATGCTATCAGCAGTGATACTCACAGGTATCATATATGGTACAATTGGACTATTGACATTTTGGATTGAAGAAGCTACTCCATTCACTTGGATTGTTCAGAAATTCCAGATGTTGTTTGGACTATTCTTCCCACCAGAATTTTTCCCTGTATGGATGCAACCTGTGATCGAATATAGTCCTGTCTATGCTATGATGAGTGGACCATGTAAACTTATGGCAAACTTCTCTTGGGAGTTGTTCTTGAGAGTGAGTCTGACTCAAATTGCATATATCGCATTATTCGTAGGATTGGGAATCATGCTTTATAAATTAGGAACAAAGAAGGTGAATGTACATGGCGGTTAAAAATAATTTCAAGTTAATATTCAGTTATTTTAAATTGAATTTGAAGAAAGAATGGAAGTACAAAGCATCATTTTTCATGCAAATTTTTATGATGATACTTAACGACTTGTTCTTCATTATTCAGTGGTATATCATTTTCAGATTGGTTGACAACATCGGTGGATACGGATTCAACGAGACAATGCTTCTTTGGGGTATTTCAGCAGGCGGATATGGAGTTGCTCATGCGTTCTTTGCTGGTGCTTGGAACATCAAAGATATCATCTATGAAGGGAAATTAGATGTTTTCCTCACTCAACCAAAGAATGTATTGCTCAACGTGAGTTGCTCGTCAACCGATGTTTCAGCAATAGGTGATATGTTTTACGCCTTTGTTGTACTCGCAATAATTCGAGCACCATGGTATTGGTATTTGTTGATGGTGCCTGCGATGATAATGGCAGGGCTCATTTATGTATCGGTTTATGTCGTGTATGTGAGTCTATGCTTTTATATCAAGCACGGTGACGCAGTTGCAAAATCTGTTGAAGGCACAATGAACAAGGCTGGAGGATATCCACCTGCGATATATAATATCGTGGTTAAAGGTTTGTTCTTAACCTTGATTCCTTGCTTCTTCTATACCGTGATTCCTGCAAAATTTTTCATTATGACGCCTAATATTTGGTGGATTTTGGGGTCTATCGGTGTGACAACCTTTTGGGTTGTTTTGGCTTTTTGGTCATTTAATCGTGGACTCAAGAAATACAATTCTGGAAACCTTATGGGTGGAAGATTATAAGAAAAAACTCATCTTATTGATGAGTTTTTTTAATCGCTTTTTAGTTGTAAGATATTTATTGTTTTGTGACCTTTTTATATTTGTTTAATTGCTCTTTGATAAACTCAAATGCTTCGTCAAAAGGCTTTTCTGTTGTCAAATCAATTCCGATTTCCTTCAAAATTTCAACTGCTGGACGATTGGTTCCGTTGGATAAGAATTTGATATACTTATCTGTGAAACCTTCTTCGTTTAGTATGCTGTTGGCAATTGTGATTGCTGTGATCATACCGGTTGCATAACTATATACGTAATACGGACGATAGAAATGTGGAATATATGACCATTCGTATTTGAACAACTTTGGCAATTTGCAAGATTTTCCGTAATATTTTTGATTGAGTTCTTCGTATTTTTGGTTGAGTTCGAGATAAGTTATAGGTTGCTCGGTTTCAACCATTTCGTGAGCATATAATTCGAATTCACTGAACAAAGTTTGGCGATAAATGGTACTTCTCACGCCGTCAAGGAAGTCGTGGAGATAATATGCCTTTTCGTTTTCTTTGCAATGATTGAGCATGTATTGATTGAGCAAAATTTCATTCACAGTACTTGCAATCTCGGCAGCGAAAATAGTGATGCCTGCAGTTTGGAAAGGTTGATTTTCATTATAATATTCTGCATTGATGCAGTGTCCCATTTCGTGTGCCAAAGTGTTGACTGAATTGAAATCGTTTGTAAAGTTCATCAAAATCACAGACTTGGTTCCATAAGTGTCAGAACAATATGCACCACCACGCTTGTCCTTGTTTGGCATATAGTCGATTGACTTGTCACTCAATTTCCTGCTGACCTTAGCAATATAGTCTGAGCCCATTATTTCAAGCGATTCGAGCAAAATTGATTTTGCTTTTTCCACATCAATTTTTCCGCCAACTTTTTCATCTTCAAACAAGTCGTAGTATGCAAAGTTTTTGTTCTTTTTTACTTTGCCTTGATGACGAACATAGTCTTGAAGCAAAGGAATGTATTTGTTGACAGATTTGATCACGTTGTCGAAAACACTATTTGGAACGTCAGCACTTTCCAATACGTGATCGAGTAGAGTAGGATAATTTTTGAGTTTTGTCATGAAAGCATCTTGCTCGATATCTTTGAGGTATAATTCAGAGAAAGTTTTGTTCAACTTTGAAAATGCTTTCATTCTTGAATTGAACGCGGTTTCTCTGAGTTTAGGATCACTACTTTGAAGGCAAGAGAAGATGTTGCCTTGATCAATTTTTTTCTTGTTGCCTTTAGAATCAATTGCGTCTTCGTATTCCATCTCTGTATTCGTGATAATAGAGTGAATAGTGTGGTTGTTGCCAAGGAAATTGCTCATTTTTGAGAGTAAAAGTGTTGAGTTTTCATCAATTCTGTGAGGTTTTTTCTTTTTTATATCGTTGATGAAATTTTTGAATTCATTGAATCTAAGATCTTGAGAAAGTTTTTCAATATATTCATCAGAAAAACTCAGACACTCAGGCATGAAGAAAGCTTCAGCTTGTCCTATTTTTGAATAAAGACGATCAAATCTTTGTTCAAGTTTCAAAAACTCGACATTGGATTTTTCCACACTCAAATTGTTTGAGATATAGAAAGCCAATTTCTCGATATTAATTTCGTCTGGAATATATTTTGATATATACTCATACAAAGTGTCGATATCGTTCAATTTTCCTTTGTATGTTGGAAAAATTGTTGTCAATTCCTCCATTCTTGAAAAAATCTTTTCAATTTCGTCATTGGAAGCGAACATATCTAAATCCCATTTGAATTTGTCTTCAATTTGTTTTCTTGTTTTCATTTTGACTCCTTGTTATGACTAGATTATATCATATATGAAAGGAA
>JAZRUL010000080.1:0-5961 GCA_045652505.1 Candidatus Onthoplasma sp.
GTTTTAAAAGGAAATAAAATTATGAAATGGTTTAGTCGTACTTACGCCCTTTGGGGCGAAATTGAAATTGATTTGGAAATATAAATAAAAATTGATATAATTAAAAAGGAGAAATAATTATGTTTAAAGATAATGCTTTTGAGCAATTAGAAAATCGTGGTTTTGTTTTTCAGACCACACATTTAGAGGAAACTAAAAAATTATTAAAACAAGGACCTATAACATTTTACATTGGTATAGATCCTACTGCTGATGACTTGCATATAGGACACTTTTTTGGACTCCAGATGGCAAGAATTTTGCAAGATTGTGGACATAAGTGTATAGTGCTTGTCGGCGGTGCAACAGCTCTTATTGGAGATCCAACCAATAAAACAGATATGAGAAAAATGCTTTCAAAAGAGGAAGTTGCAAGAAATGCTAGGGAAATTAGCAGTATAATCAAAAGATTTGTTCGCACAGATGGTGAAAATCCAGCATTGGTTGTAGATAATGCTGATTGGCTAAAACAAGCAACATACATTGATTTTTTAAGAGATGTGGGTGTTCATTTTAATGTAAATGAAATGCTAAGAAACGACCTGTACAAGAATAGACTTGAAAAGGGCGGTTTGACCTTTATGGAAATGGGCTACATGTTGATGCAAGCATTTGATTTTATACATTTAAACAAAACATTTGGTTGTGTTCTTCAAATTGGTGGTTCTGACCAATGGGGAAACATTGTTGCTGGTGTTGATTTGTCAAGAAAAATGAATTTCGTCGGCGGAAAGGAAAGGCAACTCATGATGGGGCTTACTTGTCCACTTTTGACAAATGCGGAAGGTGTGAAGATGGGCAAGACTGAAAAAGGTACATTATGGGTATCAAGAGAAAAGACATCTTCATTTGATTTCTTCCAACATTTTGTAAATTGTTTAGATGCTGATGTTGAAAGATTATTAAGATTTTTCACAAAAATAGAAGTAGAAGAAATAAAAGAAATGTGCAAACAAGATATTGTGAAAGCAAAGAAACTCATGGCTTTTGAAGTCACAAAACTTGTGCATGGCGAAGAAGAAGCTCTTAAAGCACAAGAAATAGCAAAGAACTTATTTGAAAACAAACAAGGAATAAGTGAAAATATGCCAACCGAAACCATTGAAGATATTGGAGAAATCAATATTTTAGAATTGTTGGCAAAATCATCTATTATAAAATCTAAAAGTGAAGCAAGAAGATTGATCGAGCAAGGTGGAATAGCAATCAACAATCAAAAGAAAAGTGACATAAACGAGACTATAGACTTAAATAAAACTCGAGAATTGATTATAAAGAAAGGAAAGAAAACCTTTTTGAAAATCATTGTAGAGAACTAACAAAAAACACATCATTTAACTGATGTGTTTTTGCTTTTAATACTTTGCGATTCTTCTTGCGTGGCGTCCGCCTTCGAATTCGCTTGATAAGAACATTTTGATTATTTTCACAGCGGTGCGGAAGCTGACCAAACGAGTTCCGATTGTGAGAACATTGGCGTCTTCATCTTTTCTTGCTAAGAATGCGGTTTCGTAGTCATAAGCGCATACGGCTCTTATTCCCTTAAAGCGATTGGCAACCATATTTGCACCAATTCCGCTTCCACAGAAGAAGATTCCACAGTTGTCTTCACTTTTCAATACTTCCTTGCTGGCTGGGATCATAAAATCGGGATAGTCGTCTTCCTGGTTGTATTCGGTTGGTCCCATGTATTTGTATTCAACTTTTTCTTTGTCAAAAAGTTTCATCAATTTTTGAGTATAATCAAAGCCGGCATGATCGCAAGATAAAATTATCATTTTTCTCTCCTATGATATTATCTTATACAAAATTTTCACTTTTGTCCAATAAATTTAAAAAAAACAGGCAAAAACGGTCAAAATCAGGGTTGACATGCTCAATTTATAATTATAATTGACAATTATAATTAATTTAGATATAATACTTTCATGAAGTTTAGAGAAAAGAAGAAATGTCCACGTTGTGGAAAAAAAGTAGCGAGCGAGATGGGAGCATGTCCGCAGTGTAAATTGAATTTTCAAAAATTCGGTTCAGCAACAAACGCTGAAGGAAAGATTGCGCTCAAACAGGGTGAAAAAGATAGAGTGATTTTTAGAACAGGTATGCCAAGTGATGTCAGCAAATGGAAACTATTGTTGTTGACAACTTTTTTAGGTTTCACTGGCGCGCATCATTATTATGTGGGTAGAAAAAATATGGGATTTTTCTATTCGTTTTTCTTCTGCGTAGGTATAATTTATACGATACTGACTCTTGCGCTTGATTTCGATTGGACGAGTGAAATTGGACAATTTTTCTATTTGCTTGTTTTGGCTTGGGGTGTTGTGATTATGCTTTGGATTGTTGATATCGCCAAAGTATGTTTCAATAGGTATAAAATACCTGTGAGTTTGCCAAGGAGATAGTATGAAAACGGTAGTAGTGGGATTAAGTGGTGGTGTTGATAGTTCGGTTGCTGCATACTTGTTGAAGAAACAAGGATATAATGTTATTGGTCTATTTATGGTCAATTGGGAAGAAACTGACGAAAACGGCAACTGTACATCAGAGACCGATTTTGAAGATGTGAAACGTGTTGCGAACAAGATTGGTATTCCATATTACACGGTGAATTATGCGAAGGAATATCAAGAAAGAGTGTTTAGTTATTTCCTTGACGAGTACAAAAAGGGATATACTCCAAATCCAGATGTAATGTGTAATAAGGAAATCAAGTTTGGACCATTTTTGGAACATGCAATGAAATTGGGTGCGGATTATATCGCAACGGGGCATTATTGCAAGCGAGTGGACCAAGACGGAAAAGTGTACTTGTATAAGTCATTTGACAAGAATAAAGATCAGACATATTTCCTCAATCAGTTAAATCAGGACCAATTGAGCAAGACATTGTTCCCTTTGGCTGATATTGACAAAACCGAAGTGAGACGTATTGCAAAAGAACTTGGCTTTTCAACAGCAGAGAAAAAGGATAGCACAGGAATTTGTTTCATTGGCGAGAGGAATTTCAGAAATTTCTTGAAAGGTTTTATCCCTGCAAATAAAGGTCAAATTAAGGATTTGTCCGGCAATGTTGTTGGTGAACATGATGGTGTTATGTATTACACAATCGGACAACGTAGAGGACTCAATATTGGCGGAAAAAATGGCTATGACAACGATAGGTGGTTTGTTGTTGATAAAGATGTGAAGACAAACACTTTGTATGTCAATTGTGGCGAATGTGATGAAATGTTCTCATCCGCTTGTATTGTGACCGAATTTAATTGGATTACAGATGTTATGAGCGAGAATTTTTCTGCTGGGGTAAAATTGAGATATCGTCAGCCAGATCAAGATTGCAATGTGGAAATTATCGACAAAAACACAATAAAACTAGTGTTTAAAGATAGACAACGTGCGGTCACGGTCGGACAATTTGCGGTTTTATATAACGAAAACGGCAAATGTTATGGTGGCGGAAGAATCGACCAATTAATAAGATAGGTATTGCAAATTTTTGATATATGTGATAATCTTATTATACAATAAGATTCATAGGAGGAGTTATGTACGACGACGATGATAGATATTGGGATAGAAGAGGGGCTGACAGCTCATGGTATGAAAAATTAAGGGAAGATGATAAGAAAATAAGAGCAGAGAAAGAATGTGTAAAACGAGAAAAAATCGATGCAAAAGGTGAATACATTGTCCCTGATGAATTTGAGACTAAGATCTATAATGATTTCAGAGATAAAACAAAAGCCGACGATACAAAGAAAAAATATGATGATTACGATGCTGAAAAATTGTATTATTACATGTTGTCTTTGCGCCAATACTATGCCGATGTGACATATCTTTTCTACAAAAAATATAATCCAGAAAAACTTGAATTTTTATCGGCTTACGCATTGTCTCAAATTTCTGGAAACAAACTTGAATATGATGAAATTAAGTACGACATGGATATTTCGGCTAATAATAAAAAGAAGCATTTATCTAATGAAGAAGAATTGATTGAACAACGAAAAAAGTATTATGTTTATCAGACGCATCACGAAAGAACAATTCAAGCTTTGTTTAATAAGAAAACCACTTTTCAAGTTTTGCAACAAAGAGGAATTGAAGCAAAACTTATGAATTATATGTACAATGCAGGATTCTATGTTGATTTGGGTTTAAAACCTACGAAAGAAGTTAAAAAGATGATCAATGGATCTGATGATGAATTGCAAGATTTCTACCAATTGCCAATAGTGAAAGAAATTTTGGAAGAAAAAGCATCAAAGATCAAAAATCTCAAAGATAGAAAAGAGTTTGTACAAAAATGCCGCAACACTAAAAAATCTTTGTTGAGATTGCAACAATTATTGCATCCTAGTGATACAAATTTGACAAATTTCGAATTGTATGAAGAAGCTCAATATGTTGATGTTTTGAGAAACGTTATCAACAAATCATTAAATATTATTGACAAAGTTGTCGATGATGCAGAACTTGCTGAGATTGATGATTTTTATCGTGGTGTTGATGTGTTTAAAAAAGATTAAATTATATTTAATAAAAATCCACAACCTTGCTTGAAGCGGGTTGTGGAAAATTTTATTAAAAGAAAGATTGATTTTCTCTACATGTGGGTGTACCTCAGCAGGATAGAGGGTCTGCCTCCTAAGCAGAACGCCGGCAGTTCGAATCTGCCCACTCACACCAAAAAACCGTATGATATTCATACGGTTTTTTGCTTGTTGAGAATATTATTGCGGACAATTTTTGAGTAGGTTTTTGTTATAATCAAGATGTTTTTGAGTTTTATTTTAAATTGTTTAATAACTCTTCAATTTCGCTTAGTGTGGTGAATTGAAGGATTTTCAATTTTATTTTAGTGGCGCAGTCCATTGATTTGACGTACCACATAAGGTGTTTCTTGAAGTATGCTACAAGTGTCTTTTCTGTTCTATAATAAGATTTTAAAAGGTCAAGGTGATTGATTATTGCTTCCTTTTTTGAGTAAGGAGGGGTTTTGTCTTGAAGAAGAGAGAATATTTCAGGATTGCCTAGTGCGGCACGACCAATCATCACTCCGGCACAACCGATTGATTTTGCATATTCGACATCTTCTTTTGTTGAGATATCTCCGCTCCAGATTACGGGAAGTTTGGTAGACTCTATAAGTTTTTTGTATGCTGACTTGTCTACAACACCAGAATATCCTTGTTCTCTTGTTCTCGCGTGAAGAGTTAAGAAAGCGACACCGCATTCTTCGCATATTTTGGCAAATTCAAGATAATTCTGAACATTGTCAATTCCGAGTCTAAACTTGACAGACACTGGTTTTTTGCTGCTTTCTACAAGTGCTGAAATAACTTTTCTGGAATTTTCAATATCTTTCATCATGGCAGAGCCGTCTTTGTTTTTTACGATTTTTGGGGCAGGACAGCCACAATTAAAGTCTATAATATCAAAGTGATCAAATGTGTTTTTTTGCATGATTTTTTCGATAGTTTCTGGCTCATGACCAAAAAGTTGACAGCATTTCAAACAATTTGAATCTTCTCTGAGCATTTTTGCTGTTCTTGGGCTGGCATGCTCTAGGGCTTTTGCACTTATCATTTCTGTTGTCACCATATTGGCACCGAAATCAGAACAGATTTTTCTAAAAGCAAAATCTGTCACACCAGCCATAGGTGCAAGGGCATAGATGAATGAGTTAAATTTGAATTTCATACGATCATTATATATGAAAACAGATGATTTTGCAAGAAAATTTTTCTATTAGATTCATAAATAAGCACAAATAACAAATACTACTAAGGTGAAGCAAAACAGTTTGATAAGTGGAGCTATAATTTTAACCTTGAGTGCCGTGTTGGCAAAGGTTTTTAGTGCAATATATAGGATAATGTTAACTCGAATTTTGGGTGGAGTTGGCATAGGCCT
>JAZRUL010000081.1:0-3537 GCA_045652505.1 Candidatus Onthoplasma sp.
CAACTTTATATCAGACAATATTGAAACATTTTTTCTCAAGAACATTGTCTTCTCACCATCCATTGTGAATGGCTCATTTGAATGGTTGACAATCTTGATTTTTGACGCATCACGAACAATGACATATTTGCTCTTCTTTATCGATTTGATACCAAACATAAACATTTTTATAAGCGCCATCAAACAACCAATATGTCGAGATTTTTTGATCATGACTACTTTGACTTTACCATTGGCAAGATCTTCACCTTTGTTGAGTCTGAATCCACCTGTGCTTTCTCCGTTCATGAGCATAAAGTAAATAAATTTTCCTTCAAATTTCTCACCATCACAAGTACAAGTTATTGGAAGACCTTTTAGGATGAACAATTCTTTCAATGCAATGAAGATATATGCAAGACGACCAAATATCCTTTTCATTCTCGAGCTCGCTACATAAGATGTATCTGTCATATAACCCGTTGCCAAAGCATATGCAGAATATTCTTCACCATCAAACATTACATCGTAGTTTGTAGTATTTTGTCTTAAAATGCAATCAATTGCATTGTCAAGTTTCTTTCCAATATGAAGTGTCCTTGCCACGTCGTTGCAAGTTCCATATGGAAGCAATCCAATCAAAGGTCTAAATTCAGTCTTTGCAACACCATTGATCACTTGGTGCAAAGTTCCATCTCCGCCACACGCAACCAAAATGTCGTACTTGCCAGCAAATTTCTTTGCCAATTCTTCCGCACCGGTCACGGGTGTTGGCACCATATCCACAACAGGATAGCGAACAACTAAACGCTCTTTGATATACGGCAAAACCTCGTCAATTTTACCTTTTTTGGCGTTTGGGTTGTAAATAATTAAGACCGATGAACAATTTTTCACTTTTTCCTTCTCAATATTTCAAATTTTTTCAAATCTTTGTCAGTTTCAATATAAACTTGTTGTTTTGGCACTTTACACTCAAGAAGAGTCTCACCTTCTTCGTTTATAATTCTGCTGATTTGTATTATATCATTATTTTTCCTTTTAGACAACAATTCTAAACTATCTTTTGCACTAAATTTGTTGCGCATCTCCACTTTCGTCATTCCATTTGCAGTATCTTCGAGCACAATTGCAACAAAATCATAATCCGATTCTGGCAAACTGCTAGCTAGAGATTGCTTTGGATCACCAAAATAAAATCCGGTTGAATAATCTCTATGACTAGATTTATAAACCTCGTTCTTGATTTCAATTGGCAAGTTGTATTCTTTATTATTTTTCAAATAATCCAGCGCTTGTCTATATGCATTGACCACATTGGCAACATAATATTCTGTCTTCATTCTGCCTTCAATCTTGATTGAAGATATGCCCGCATCACGAATTTGATCCAGATACTCAATCATACACATATCTTTGCTATTTAATATATATGTTCCATGTTCGTCTTCTTGAATTGGATAATCCATATCACGAGACAACTCTCTGATCGCATAATTCCAGCGACACGCTTGCACGCAAGCACCACGATTGGCGTCCCTTCCTGTGAAGAAACTACTCAACAAACAACGTCCAGAATAACTTATACACATTGCGCCATGGCAGAAAGCTTCAAGTTCAATCTCAGTTGGCACTTTTGCTCTCAGGTCTTTTATTTCGTCCATAGTCATTTCTCGAGCCAAAATGAGTCGCTTGACACCCATATTCACAAATACCATCGCCGCTTCGCTGTTGGTGATATTCGCTTGTGTGCTGACATGAACTGCAAGATCTGGAGCAACACGTCTAACAATACTTATGACTCCCAAATCAGCACATATCACTGCGTCAACATTGATAGATTGAAGATATGTAATATATTCTGGCAAATCTTCTAGATCACTTTCATGTGGAATAATATTAATTGTCACATAAACTTTCACGTTTCTTTCATGAGCATATTCGACCGCCCATTTGAGTTCTTCTAGATCAAAATTTCCAGCAAACGTACGCAAACCGAAACGATTGGACGCCAAATAAACCGCGTCCGCCCCATATTCTATTGCCATAATTAATTTATTTTTATCTCCTGCTGGTGCCAATAATTCCATACTTGCATTATAATATAAAAATCCATTAAATTCAACCATTTTTTGAACTTTTCAATAATTTAGTTAAAATAGATTGACAAAGTATAAAAAATTTTATACTATTAACTTGTCTCTAAAATGATCTAGACTATGATACTTTATCAGTAAATCAAAACTTTATATGCGGATGTGGCGAAATGGCAGACGCCGCGTCACAATACAACTTGTTGCCAGATTGCTATGCAATCGTAGGCCTTTTAGTTGATTGTTCCTTATTCCCATTGCGTGCAAGCACTTTGGGAGCCCTATATAAGTCTAGCGCTGAAAGTTCTAGACAAAGAAATTTGATCAGTTAACAATATTTTATGCGGATGTGGCGAAATGGCAGACGCGCTAGACTTAGGATCTAGTGGGAGACCGTGGGGGTTCAAGTCCCTTCATCCGCACCAGACAACACCGGAAGTTTCCGGTGTTTTTTAATTTCTCTTGGGACTTGAACCGAGGTTCAACAATTAAACAAATAAATTTATAATTTTTATAAAAAATGTAAAATATACTTGACATATTTCATTTTGTTTGATAGTATAAAAATGTAAAGTACACTTTACATATAAGGAGGATATATGGAAAAAGAAAAAATTTTGGAAAAAGCAAAGAAAAAGCACCCTATTGGGGAAATGGAAAAACAAAAGATAAACACAGCAAATTGGATTTCACTTGTTATCAGTTGTGTATTTGCGCTTGCTTTGATTATTGTGGAAGGAGCCAAAAAACATTTTGATGCAGTATACGGAATCGCATGTATTTGTTATCTCTGGGCGACAATCTTTTATATTTGCCAACGCGTTGTTGCTAAGAGAAGCAAATGGGTTTTGATCGGTGCAATTTTACATGGATTAGCATTTGTCGCAACATTTACTTTCTATATTTTGTATAGTGTAGGAGTTTTATAATGGATAAATCACTGATATTATACAATAAGTTGAAAGATTGCAGACAGAAAAAAGGCTTATCCCAACAAGAACTTGCCGAAATGGTTGGCACAACCAGACAAACGATAATATCGATAGAAAAATGTGAATTTTGCCCAAGCGCAAAACTAGCTCTTCTCCTCTGTGTCGCCCTAGATACAAAATTCGAAGACCTATTTTACTTTTAAAAAAATCGACCATCGGTCGATTTTTTACTTATATTGAAATTTTTAATCTTCTAGATTGTCAAACAATGGACTATCAAAAAAATCTTTTAACGATACTCCAAGACCTATACACAAATATTGAATTGTCGCAAGTTTTGGATTTTGACTTCTTCCAGAAAAAATACTATTAACTGTAGATTGAATTATACCACTCATTGTACATAGTTTATTTGGAGAAATATTCCTTTCCTTGCAATACTGCAAAATCCTTTCACTTACCGCTTCATGCAGTTTCATAGTTATATACTTCCTTTAATATTACCTATAAATTTCATCAATGTCATTAAAATA
>JAZRUL010000082.1:0-10463 GCA_045652505.1 Candidatus Onthoplasma sp.
CTCAAAACGATAGTCATGCCCATATCCTTGAATATGTGCGTCAATTACTATATGAGAAGGTACAATTTCTGGGCTTGGATTTATGATATTTTGATATTGAAAGAAGTTTGCATCTTTCGGCAATTGATTAACATTTATATAGTCTTCAAAATTGCCAGTAAATTGAACAGTGTTGTTCAAAATATTTCTGACATATTCTATATTTTCATGAAGAGAAATTGGCTCTGGAAAATCCCCGTCTGGAATAACGTCTTGCCAATTTTTGTTTTCATACTTTTGCAATAATTCACTCGCTTTATGGAGGTGTGCAATCTCCATTTTGAGATGTTCTTCCCATATAGACTTTACATACGGATCAGTTTCAGTCAAACAGCAAGACCAATACAAATAACATTCGGTGTATTCATGCCACAACAGCATTTCGAGCCATGTTGCACCAGAATCCATAAGAGATTCATATTGAGTGACATGTTCCTCTTCTACTTGCGCTATTTCCATATAAAGTTTTCTTGCAAGATCACTTTTTACCAAGTTGGTCACATTCATATAGTAATTCATGGTTTGTTGTTCTGCTGCCGTGATAATCATCGTATTCAACACAGATTGTTTATCCATTTGTTTTGAACACATTGGCCTTTTCACATTGTCAACATTTAATCTGTGATGAGCGATTGTTGGTCTAGCTGGCATGATTTCCGTGTATCCACCAACCAATTTTTCTGCTTTAATCCCCTGCTCCATTTCAAGCAAATTTGCATAACGATACAAATGGTCAAAATCTTCTAGCAACGCAAAATCTAGAGCCTTTTTGACATAACAATCACTTTCCTTTTTCGCAAGTTCTGCCGTTAAGTCTACAGCGAGTTGTTCATAACTTATTGTGTGCTCCAAAATACTTTCGTTTGCTGGTTTGAGCAAAGATAGTCTGATTTGTTGTTGTTTTTCAATCGCACGTGTGAGCGATAGTTCCCTGCGAAGATCGTTGTTTGTCGTATGACGTGCAAAATTATGCGAAAACCAATTCGCCTCGAATTCTGTGCCATTCATAAGAATTATTCTACATTTTGTATAAGGGTCAATTTTATCCTTATTATAAGGCTTTGGATAAAGTTGTTTCCAATTCTTGAAACTGCTAGACAAATTTATTGGTTTTTCTTTAAATGGGTTCATATATTTTCTCCTTCATTTCATATATGAACATTTATATAAATATGTTAATGACTAATATTAATTTCTATCTAACAGAACATACCTTAATTTTGCATTTCTATCTTTATCGAGAGCATAATCTATACCAACTCTTTTTTGTTCCGTGAAACTATATTCTTTTGCATCGTCCAACAAGCAGATATTTGGATTATTTATAATACTTTGTCCGTTTAATGATTTATTGATTTTTAAGAACTTTGTTGTTTTTGCAGGCCCATCATGTCCCACCAAAGCTCTGATCAACACAGCTTCAGGTTGATCCTTCCCCATACTGACTATGTTAAACAAAAAGTGCATTCCATAGCACAAATAAACATAAATTGTTCCTGCTTCTTGCCACATTGGCTCATTCCTTAAAGTACGCCTTCCCCTATAACTGTGACACGCGCTATCTTCAACACCTAAATAAGCTTCCGTTTCGCTTATTTGCGCTCTCACAACTTCTCCATCAATTTTGGTTTCAATCCATTTCCCTATCAACTTTTTTGCCAACGTAATTGTGTCTGTTTTAAAAAAATCTTTATTGTTAATCTTCTTCATATTCTCTATTATATTATTTTTTCTTATTACACAAATATTTTTTATGAGTTTTGCAAAATTTGAGTTGACTCAAAATAATCTTTCCAAGAATTGTTCAAATACTTTTTATAATTTTTTATATTTATTTCATTTGGCTCAATCTTGTTGATATCTTTCCAAGAAATCGGCATGGAAACAGTGGCATTATCTCGTGCTCGAATCGAATAAGGAGCCACACATGTCGAACCTTTATTATTGCGTAGATAATCAATGAAAATCTTCCCTTTCCTTTCCGCCTTTCTCACATTGGTTGTAAAAATATCTGGCCATTTTGCTTCAACAAACTCAGCAACTTTTCTCGAAAAATCATAGAAAACTTTCCATGTTGAACTCTCTTCAAAAGGGACAACAATATGATAACCTTTTCCACCGCTTGTTTTTAAAAATGATTTTATTTTAAGTTCATCCAAAACAGATTTAACCTTTAAAACCGCATCTGTTAATTTCGTCAAAGGTAATTTCTCGTCCGGATCCAAATCAAAAACCATCATATTGGGTTTGTTTAGACTTCTTATAGCACTTCCCCATGGATGAAACTCTATTGTCCCCATTTGCACTTGATAAACCAATTGTTCTTGAGTTTCGATATAGAAATATTCTTCGCCGTCAACCTTTTTTGTTTTTACCATATCTCTATCATTAGTAGGATGCTTTTTGTAAAAACATTCTTTGCCATTGTCTCCATGACATCTAATCACACTCAACAACCTATTCTCAACAAAAGGTAGCATCAAACTTGCAATATCTATATAATAATTGATAATATCAATCTTTTTTATCTCACCTTTTTCAAAAAGGATTTTGTTTGGATTTGTTATTTTAATTTCTTCCATTTTTGACCTCTAAAACCACATCTTTTGCTTTTTTGTCCGAGCGTAGCCCCACAAAACTTGGTTGACGCAACAAATTATCTTTCGTCAACTCGGCAAATTGAATTTCTGCAACAAATTTTGGTTTTAACCACACAACAAAATTTGATTTTATTTGTTCGCTAAAAGGGCAATCTTTTGCAACAGCTGTTTGGAAAGTTTTGACCAAATCTTTTCTATCTTTTTCACTAAACCCTGTTCCAACTTTTCCTGCGTAAATCAATTTTTTATTTTTATAATACCCCAACAACAAAGCACTAAGAACTGTATTTTTCTCACTCGTCGTGAATCCAGCAATCACAAATTCTTGACGAGAATAACATTTGATTTTCAACCAATCATCTGTTCTCTTGCCGTGATAAACCGAATTCTTTTTCTTCGCAACAATACCTTCAAGATTGTTTTTCTTGGCAAAATCAAAACTCTCTTTGCCATTTTCTACATGGGTAGAATAAATCAAATTTTCTTCTGCTTTATTTAGCAATCTTTCCAATTTGGCTTTCCTTTCTGTTAATGGCAAATTCCTTAGATCTTCACCATTTATTGACAACAAATCAAATATACAATAGCAAAGATTCACACTTTCTTTTTTGATACTTTCTTGCAAAAGTCCAAAATCTGTTTTGCCATTTTGATCAAACGCCACAACTTCACCATCAACAACAAAAGAATCTTGATCAATTTTCTTTAAATTTTCAGCAATGACTTTAAATTTTTTTGTATAATCCATATTGTTTCTAGTAAGCATTTTCACTTTGCCATTTTCAACAAAAGACACAATGCGATATCCGTCATATTTTATTTCAAAAAGCCATTCTTTTCCTTTTGGCACTTTGTCTGTTAGAGTTGCTAGTTGCACGGAAATTTTTTCGAAAGGAATTTTTTTATTTTTCTTTTTTTCAACTCCAGCGTATTCGTCTTCGGTTTTTATAATAAACCAATTGTCATCTTTAAATTTAACAAGTGAGTATCCGCCTTTTAGCTTGCTACCAGACAAGAAAAATTTTAAGTGCCCCTTTTTAAGCCCCTTGTCAAAATCAGCAAGCGGAACAAAAGTCCCATTGTCAAAAATTTCAACTGTACCAGCCCCATAATTACCTTTGGGGATAATACCCTCAAAATCCATATATTCTAGTGGATGATCTTCAACATGAACTGCAAGACGCTTGTCCTTTGGATTTGACGATAACCCTTTTGGAACAGCCCAACTGAGTAACACTCCATTATGCTCCAATCTAAAATCATAATGCTTCGCTCTCGCTTCGTGATATTGCACAACAAATTTGTGTTCTTCACCTTTTTCAACTTTTCCTTTCGGCTCGATAGTTGAAGTGAAATTACGTTTTTTGTGATATTCTTTTAAACTCATTATTGCACCTTTCTTTTAGGCTCGCTGGTTTTCAAACTTTTTTGCAAAGCTTCCATAAGATTGATAATCTTGACCGGTTCTTTTTCTTGTTTTCCCTCAACAATTTCATTGCCAGCAATCTTGCGTTTGATGGCCTTTTGCAATTTGATGTGATACTCATCTCTATATTTTTCGGGTTCAAATTTTCCACTCATTTGACTTATCAGATTTTTTGCCAAATCAATTTCTTTTTTTGCTAGTTTTGGCTTTTCAACTGCTGGGGCTGATTGAATTTCGTTGTGAAAAAACAAAGTATTCACAAGCATTTTCCCATCACGAACACGAAGCAACAATAGCGTTTCTTTTGTCCCCAAAACTGTTTTTGCAATGCCGGCTTTTTTCTCACTTTCCATGGCTTTCAAAAGTACATGATATGCCTTGTCCGCACCTGTAGGTTTGACGAAATATGCTTTGTCAAAATAAATAGGATCTATCTCGTCGATATCGACAAATTCTTCTATCGTTATATTTTTATCTTTGGGTGTTTTTATTTTTTCAAAGTCCTCGTTTGTGAAAATGACATACTTGCCTTTTTCGTATTGATACCCTTTGACTATATCTTCATTTTTTACAATTTTGTTATTACAATCAACGCAAGTTTTTTGGTATTTCACTCTTGATTTTGTTTTTTTCTCAAGCATATTAAAACCAATATCATGCTCTTTGACACTGACTGACAAAGTGATTGGTATATAAACCAATCCAAAAGTAATTGCTCCTTTATAAGAATACGCCATAAATTCTCCTTTTTTGTTTGATTGGAAGGGAAAATTTTAACATTAAATTCCCCTTTGAATTCTTTATATTATTTGCAAAAGAATTATTTTTATTGAAAAAACAAAAATTTTTAGTTGTATAAAAATTTTAATACGTTAAAGAATTGAATAGATACTTCCCACCTATGATAAAACAAATTAAAACACAAAAAAACTACTGAATCGTCAGTAGTTTTTTATATTTATTGCGATTACACATTATCCGGTCTAATATTAATAAGTTTTGTGTAATTGACAGTCAATTCAATGTTATTTGAAACTGTATAACTAATTGTCACTTTCTTATTTACACTATCAACAAGGATACTATAACCAGCGACATCTAGTCTTGTAGTATTTTTATCAATATCGACAGTTGTCTCATCAGAATCATTTCCTTTGATTGTTAAAGATGTCAAGATATATTCATCGTTTTTGTAAACCAACTCAATTGTTGAAACTGTGTTGTATCTATAACTTGAAACTCTTGGATCAGATATAATTTCATCACGATCAGCTGAAGAAAGCGATCCACTATACTTCTCGGTTTCATCCCATTTCTCAGTCAAATTGAACTGATCAAACAATTTTGGTTCAATTCTGATTGTCACAACAATACCTGCGTTTAAATCAAATTTTGTAATATCACCAATAATTTCTGTCATATCAAGGTTGATTGAAGCAACTCCAGCATCTTCAGAAACTGCATTTTCAGCTCCATTATTAACCTTGTAATAATAATTATATTTATTTATTTCATTTGCACTCAATTCGATGTTGATTTCACCAAGAATGACATAAGCTTCTCTGCCAATATATAGATCTTCCTCTCCTGATGAAGCACTAAATTGTTTAATCAATGCGCGCGATTGATCGTCTATCTCAATTTTAACCTTAGAATAGTCTTCAGTTTCAACACCTATGATCAATTTAGATCCTTCAAGCATGCTATCTTGCACTGTGAAAGTTGTATCTGGATTAGTAGATATAGTAGTTTTTCCACTTCCGTAATAATAACGAACGAATCTTTCTGTCAAAGAGTTTGCTTGTTGATATAATGAGATTGTATCTCCAATTATCACATGATCATTGTCATCGGAATTATTCACATTATACCAATAATTACTCTCTCGAGAATTCGAAAATTCAATCTCGTTTTCAACTTTGTTGATCAAGATGTAATATGTATTGCTCGAAGAAGGAATTACATATTCATCTGTTATCACCAATTTTGTTCCGTCAAGCGATTTTGATATTGGTGTAGTAGCATTGATCTGATATTTTCCACTATATGTATATCCTTTATTTAATTTCAAATCAACACTCAAACTCTTTCCTTCATAAACCTTCACAAGAGCACTTGTCACGCTATTCGAAACAGTCATGTTGTCCACGCTCACATCGAATGTTCCATAATTATCGCCGCTTCTTTCTTGAGCTTCGTCTTCCAACATCAAGAAAATTCTGACAGAGTCATTAGCTATTTCGTCCAAACAAATACAAATATCAAATTCATAAGTATCATTCAAGAGATCTCTGCCAATTTCTATTTCACCAATAGTTCCCGTAGTTGGGTTGACATAATAAACATTTCCTGATTCATAGCCTGGTATTCTTGCAGTTAATTCATATTTGTCACTCTTAGATTTGTAATTCAACTTGATTTTATCTTTCAAATGAATATACCCTGCACTTGCCGATGATGAAATCTCTATATCTGATTCGTTAGTTTCTTGAAGCAAATTATCAGGTCTAGAAGCAACAAGTTCTCCGTCAACATAATATTTTATATTAAACTTATGCTCAGCCGCCACCAAACTAAATTTAACTTCCTTATTTTCACTGATTGTGAATTTATAAGAATCTCCAATAGTATAATTTGTACTTGAAGAATCATTGTCAAAAGTCATTGCTTCATAAACAATAGCGTCGAAGTTATTAATCTTAATAACATTCTCCAGACGTTTGTATGTATAAATTGTCACACTGCTTTCAGTTGTGCCAGTTTTTACATACTCCAAGCTGTTCAAAGCCAAACCATTAGATTGATTTGATATTGTCAATGATATTGGAGCCAAATAATTAGTATCATTCGATTTCAATGTGATTGAGTATATCGGTTCAACCTTTATCACTCCTTTGATTGTTCTATTATCATCAGGAATAATTGTTGTACCATAATTGAAGATTTCCCTCAAATTTGAAACTATATTGAACTCTTCTGATGGGTCATCATCATTGATTGGGAATGAATATTTTCTGTTCAACAAACTAGTTCTTCCATTATATCTTTCGAAATAACTTTCAATCATTGCATAATCAATATTATTATATTTAACTACCCAACCATATCCATTTTCACTCTCAGATATTAAAGAAGCAAAACTCAAAGTTGTATCAGAAATACTCCATTCTTTGACATATATTTCTCTAGGATTTTCCCCTGCAGAATCTATCAATTTGACAACATAATCAAATTTGATCATCTCGGTGTTGATTGTCATTATTCCGAGATCGACACCATCATCAGGATTTTCTGTCAAACCATCAGTGATTGAGAATTGATTATTTCCAGTAGATGCATCTTTAGTGTAATAGTTCTCTCTGAGCCATGTTCCATCAATAACCAATTCAAATACTTGAACAACATAACCATTGTCATTTACTGTTCTTCCAACCAAAGTGAATGTAAATGTATGTCCATTAACACCTTGCACTTCATAAGTCAAAGCATCAGTTTGAAGATCATAACCAATAGCAGCATTGTATGTGAGTCTGATGATATCGCCCACTTGAATATTGTTTAACTGATAATCTTTTTCATTGCTCAATGTTGTGTTTGTTGTTGTATTATTTTCCTCATCTATATAAGTGTGAGAAACCGCAAAGTCACCAGCATTTTCATCATCAATTTTGAATACTAAATTGTAATCGATTTTTGTGAAGTTGAAAGTGAATGCAATACTTTCACCATTTGTTTCATTAAGAGCATTACCTATTGGATCTTTTTCTTCAGGATCTGATTTTGAACTATCATATTTTATATTATAGTCATAACCAGACAATCCATTATGATTGAAATCATCATCATTTCCATCACTATTCAAATCAACCGAAGTAATTGCAGACATACTATTGTTAAATTTATGACCAATCATTGTGTCAAATTTTTCGCTTTTCATACCTGTTGGATCTTGACTTTGATCGAATATCGAGATGTTTACACTACATCCGGAATATATCTTGATTCCATTTTCGTCTTCAATCTCAGTCAACACAACACCATCATATGTCAACTTTGTCAAATCATAAGCATCAATTTCAAGTTTTGCCAAACTGAATCCAGATTTATACGCCCCGGTAATTTCATCGAAGTTAAGTTTATCTCTAACTACTGATAGATCATAATAATACATCTCATAATCCGCACCCTGATTGCTCTTCAATGCAATTGCGAGATATGTTCCTTCATATCTATTCACGTCGTCACTTTTCTCGATTTGATCAACACTATCAATGATGAGATAACCGACTTGATCAATTTTTCCATTTTCTATCACTTCAGGATTGATGAAATAATATTTTCTGAAATAATGCGCATTGAATGTAGTATTATTTTTCTCAGCATTCAATATCCAACTTCCTGAATCTGGATCTATTATTTTTTTGCCCTTCGCATCATCTTCATGACCTTTCTCATTTGTTGGATCATACAAATCAGTCAAATAAATATTGTCTGAATTTGCTTCTTCCCAGAAGATCAATTGATAATTTTCATGATCAAATGCTGGCAATGTTCCTGTATTGTAACCATGTGCGAGATATATATGTGCAATTCCAGAACTTACATTTGAAGAATAAACTTTTCTCAACAAGCCATGGCTTCCATTAGATATATCATTGATATATTCTTTGATTCCATCCAAATATTTTTTTGCAAAATCATTTTGCCACTTTTCGTCACTTCCAGCATACTCATAACCTGTTGTTTTGAATGCATAACTAGAACTATCATACCAGGTTTCATACAAAGAATAATCAGAACCATCTGTTATTAAATTTACTTTATCACCTGTTTTGATTTCACCCAATGTAATCTTATAAATTTTCGATACACTATATGAAGTCACATTGAGCTTATAAACGCCATCACTATAACTGAAATGGTCTTTGCTGATATTGTGATATTTCCATTCTCCATTAGCAGTAATTGGAATATTTTCTAAGGTCTCATTGTTATAACGAACTTTATATATCGCAAATGAAGTACCTGTGAAACTTTCTCCTTCATTTAAATGATAATTTTTATTAAAAGTAATAGACTCATCGTGTCTTTTTGCTTCATCGGTAGGATCTGTTTCACCAAGATTTGATTCTTTATAAGTCTCATAGACAGTTATCTCTGCAGCTTCCCAGACAGGAGATATTGTCAAATAAATATCTTCATTCAATCCAGCTGTATAAAGGTTATCAAGCATGCCAGCATAACCACCAATTGTCAAACCTTCACTAATAGATCCAATAGGCGTATATGTGTTCAATGTTGATGGAATTTCAGACAAAGTATAAATATTCCAACCATTATTGTAAATTACGTATCTTTTTGCTTCACCTTGCTTTGCAAATGTAATCTGCCAACCAATGAGCCTATATCCATAATTGTATACACCAAACCAATTGTTATTATTAAGTTTGCTTGAATTGTCTGAATTTGCTTCTGTATCAGTTTTTGTGTAGAACGCAGTTCCTTGATTTGTTATGAAAGGATAATTTTCAGTACTAGGATCATTTACTATTTTCAAACCTATACTTTTTACATTTTCCTTTGCAGAGCCATTTATTTTTCCCTTAACACCAAGATAATCAAAATTGCTATTTTTATCCTCATCTTTCCATATAGATTCGCCAAGACCACCATCGTTGAGGACTTTTAGATCATAGACAGTTTTCCACCTTGCAGTGACAACCGGATGACCATTTATTGCACTCAAGTTTCCGTAACTATAACTTTCGGCAGAATTTATTTCTGTGTCAGGCAATAGATAGTATAAGTTTCCATTGATATCTGTGATTGGATCAACTTGTGCAAGGTTAAATTTAACTCTCACACCATAACCAGAGAATGTTAAAGTATTGTCTTCTATTGTAGCAGTGTATGGATTGCCTTTCGAATCATTTATAACCACATTTTCATTTTTATCATTAATATAAATAAACTGATTTGAAGCATTGAAAGGACCGATCTGCCAGCAATCGAACTGCTTGACAACTTCACCAGATTTATTTGTTAAGTCAGGTAGACTTTCAATATCCCTGTCAGCAGTATCGCAATAGAAGTATGATTCAGATTCTATCCTGCTTGAACTAGAAGTAGGCACTCCGCCATCGGCTGTATAATAAGCTGTGGTTGTGAATGTTTTTGGTAAGAATCTCGCAATTATATTTATACCCGAAGTACCTATAGTTCCACTTCCATTCCAGCCATAAAATTCATATAATGAAACTCCTTCAAGTTTCTCGTTAATTACATTGACTTTAGCAACAACTTCACCTAAATATTTAAATTCCATATAGCCGATATCACCCATATCAGTGCCAGCAAACTCGATTCCCATAACCAAATTTGTCACTTTGCCAGTACTT
>JAZRUL010000083.1:0-3213 GCA_045652505.1 Candidatus Onthoplasma sp.
ATAATAAACGTAAGTTTATTTTTGGCTTTTAGCCTATTAAATGGGGACTTATGATAACTTTTAAAGAAATTGAAATGTATGGTTTCAAATCATTTGCAGACAACACTAAAATCAATTTTGATGGTGGTATCACTGCAATTGTTGGACCAAATGGTTGTGGAAAATCAAATGTCAGCGATGCGATTCGCTGGGTTTTGGGTGAGCAGTCTACAAAAGCCTTGCGTGGTAAGAGTATGCAAGACGTTATTTTTGCCGGAACAGAGAAGAGAAAGAAACTCAGTTATTGCGAAGTTTCTCTTGTTTTTGACAATACTCAAAAATGGTTTAACATTGACTATGACGAAGTGGTGCTTACTCGAAAACTTTATCGTAGTGGCGAAAGTGACTATATGATCAACAGAAAGCCATGCAGACTCAAAGATATTCGTGATATTCTTTACGACAGCGGTATGGGAAAAGATGGTTATTCGATAATTGGACAAGGACGTATTGAAGAAATTGTATCTTCAAAGCCAGACGATAGACGTGCGATCTTTGAAGAAGCAGCGGGTATTGCAAAATATAAGGCAAGAAAGACTGAGACTGAAAATCGTCTTGTCAGAGTGAGAGAAAACCTTGATCGCGCAAACGATATCATGACAGAAATCGAACGCCGTCTTGGACCACTCAAAAAGCAGAGCGAAGATGCAAAGAAATACCTTGAATATAGAGATAATCTCAAATTCTTGGAAATCAATGCATACATATATCAATATGATCATACAGCTCAAATCAAAGAAGAAATCAATACAAAATTGCAAGGATACAAAGACAATCTTGCTATTTTGGAGTCAACATTTGAGACAGAGCAAGCAAAGTATGACAAATCTTTGAACGAAATCAACAATCTTGACAAAAAATCTGCAGAAATTCACGAGCAAGTATTGAAAAATACTGTTGCGCTTGAAAAGAAACAAGGTGACAGCAGGCTACTCAGCGAACAGACTAAATATCTCAAAGAACAAGTTGACAGATTGACCAATCAAATCAATGCTTACAATCTTGATTTGAATCAAAAGGAAGCATTGATCAAGGCTCAAACAGCTCAGTTGAATGACGAAAAAGCAAAATTGTCAGAATATTATTCTGAGAATCAAAAAGCATCAGATGATTATCTAGCACTTATTGACGAACTTACAAAATCTGACGTGGAGAAGGAAGAAAACCAACGTGCAATCATCGACAATCTCTCAAAACTTACTGATATCAAAGCCAACTTGTCAGGTTATATTGCAAAACGTGACACATTGATCGAGAATGTAAAGCAAGACAAAGAGAAATTGTCAAACCTTGAAAGTGAAAAGACTCTTATTGAGAAGGAATATGCTGAACTGAAATCTCATGTCGATCTTCTCGCTTCAACCAAATCAAACAAAGAGAAAAATGTCGAGACATTGAATCAAAATTTGATTGAAATCTCAATGAAAATTGACGAATTGAATTCTCGAATCTATGCACTCAAAACAAGCATATCCAACGATACAAACAGATGCAACATTTTGAAGAATTTGCAAGCTGATTTTGAAGGATATCAATATGCTGTGAAACGCTTGTTGCAAGAAGGCAAGAATAATGCAAAATTGTCAAGCGCAATCAAAGGTGTGGTTGGAAATATCATCTCGGTTGACTCAAAATATCAAACAGCAATCGAGATTGCATTGGGTGGAAGCATTCAAAACATCGTCACAAAGGACGAAAACGATGCCAAAGTTTTGATTGACTACTTGAAAGAAACAAAATCAGGTCGAGCAACATTCCTTCCAATCAGTGCGGTTAAACCAAGATATTTGTCAAGTAGCGACAGAAATTATTTATCAAGCCAAGGTTGCTTGGGTGTTGCCAGCGAATTGGTCAAGGCAGACTCTGTTTACAAGCCTGTGATTGATAGTTTGCTCGGATCAACTGTTGTTTGTGACACACTTGACAATGCTGTATTGCTTGCAAAACGCAGCGGTTATGCTTTCAGAATTGTCACTCTTGAAGGAGATTTGTTGTCACCACAAGGTAGTATGTCGGGTGGTAGCAAAAAGAGTAATGATAGTTCACTCCTTTCAAAAGAAAATGAAATAAAAGCACTCAACAAAAATATCGAAGAAAAATCAAAAGAATTGACTGATTTTGAGCGAGAACTAAGTACAATATTCGACAAGCAAAATCAATTGAAGATCACTCTCAACAAAGAGATGGAAGATCTCAAAAATGTTGATAGTGAATATTATACAGATAGTACAAAACTTGAAAATGCAAAAATCAAGTTGGATACTTTCTCTGAAGATATTTTCTCATATCTCAGTCAAGTCAAAGTTGCTGAATCGGTTATTGCTGATCTCAATATGAAAATCAATTCAATTGACCAAACCGAACTTGATTATACTGCATCGCAAGCAAAATCAGCAGATTTCAACGAGTCTACAAAGACAGCATATGAAGAGTTGAAATTGCGTCGCGACGAATACCAAGAAAAGATCATGACTTTCAAGGTTAAAATCGCTTCGACAGAAGAGAAAATCAGAAATATCGAACGAGATATAGAGACAAATACTACTGATATCAAAAATATCAAATTCACAATTGAACAAGTTGAGAAAGAACTCATCGCTCAACAAAGAGTATATGATGAGGCAGTCAATATGTTCAGTGCTGTAGATGGAGATAGTGAAGTTGTTTCAATCAGAGAAACACTCGCTGATCTCAACACAAAACTCTCTCAATTCAATGATTTCAAGGACAACTTAATGAAGGAATTGAAAGATCTCGACGAAAAGAGAAATTCGATCACGGCGGATATCAACAAACTCAACAACAAGATCTATCAAGAAGATATGAGACTTCAAAAGGTTGATATAGATCTTGAGAATATGCAAGAGAGAATCTTCGAAGAATATGAGATGACCTATAGCGACTGCTTGCCGTTCAAGTCTCAAGACGAAGAGTTTGATATCAAGCAAACAAATATCGAAATCAACAGATTGAAAAATCAAATCACTGCACTCGGTTATGTAAATATCAATGCGATTGAAGAATATAAGTCTGAGGGAGAAAGATATGAAGCGATGTCTGTACAAATCAACGACCTCAAGCAAGCGGAAGAAGATGCGGTTAAAATCATTCGTGATTTGTCAAAAGAAATGCTGGAGAAATTCAATGCAGAATTTACAAAAATTCAAGAGAATT
>JAZRUL010000084.1:0-9053 GCA_045652505.1 Candidatus Onthoplasma sp.
TATTCCTGTGCGTCAATTGGAATGTTGTTCAGGCGATTTGGCTGACTTGAAAGTTAAATCTTGTGATATCGAAGCTTGGAGTCCAAGACAACAAAAATACTTTGAAGTTGGATCTTGTTCAACTTTGGGCGACGCTCAAGCAAGAAGATTGGGCATCAGAATGAAGGGTAAAGAAGGCACTTCATATGTATATACACTCAACAACACAGTGCTTGCAAGTCCAAGAGGATTGATCGCTTTGTTGGAAAACAATTACAACGAAGACGGCTCAATCAGCGTTCCAAAAGCTTTGCAACCATATATGGGTGGCAAAACAAAAATCGAACCTATCAAAAAATAATATATTTAAAAAGTCAACTTTTAATCAGTTGGCTTTTTTAAAATTTTTATTAAAGTTTTTGCGAAAAGATATAATTTTGATATATTTGATATTTTGGTATATAAAGAAATTTGAAATATAACATTATTATTATATCGTCTCAAAATTTTTGATTTTACATTCAGATTTTGTAAAGATTTATAAATTCATCAAAAGGGCAAAATCCAAATCTGCGCTGAGACGCATTCTGAAAACAAAAGATGAGGGATTGTTCATCTGACTTTTCAAAAAAATTTATCTCAAGAATGATTTGAGATAAAAAACCATAAAAATTCAAATTGACTCAATTCTCGACACCATAAATTTGAAATATAATAATAAGGTATTATATAGAAAATTGATCTCAAAACTTATACACAATAATAAATCTAAATCTTGTCGAAGAAAATCAAAATAATGAGTTTTGTATCGAGTCTGTGGATAAAAATATGGTTTTCCACCGGTTTTTGGCTCAAAATTGTATTATCTATTCGCAAAAGAAGGCTTTTGCGAATAGATATAAATATAAATGTTTCCACCACCCTATATTTGTACACATGGATATTTTCTCGTTTTTGTATTAAAATTTATACTCTGCCCTAACAAGATATGTATATATTTTTCCTTATAGTGAATTATTACATTTTAATTTTGGTTTGATTTATATTAGCATGATTTATTCTCTTTAATAAATCGACTCAAAGAAAAAACACTCTTGATTGAGTGTTTGTTATTTTTTTACAACAAAACGAAAATTGTTTTTTACATTATATATTGAAGTGCATTGGCAAGAGCAATCTTTCCATGCTGGTAGCTCAAGCAACCTTGCAGATATGCTGAGTATGGTGGTCTAATCGGTCCATCACAACTCATTTCGATACTGCTACCCTGATTGAAACTTCCACTTGCCATAATTATGTGATCTTCGTATCCGTCCATTTCTCCTGGAATAAGTGTTGTATTGCTATCGATTGCACAAGCATATTGAATACCACGTGTGAAGGCGATTAATTTGTCTTTGTCATTGAATTTGATTGTACAAACGATATCTGAAAGTGTATCATCAACAAAAGGGATTGTTTCATATCCGAGTTTGTTGAGTGCAACGGAAGTTAATATTGCAAGTTTCTTGCTCTCTGCCACAACATGCGGAGACACAAACACTCCTTCAAAGAATAATTTATACCCTGGTTCATATGATCCAATATCCACGCCAAGTGCTGGACTTGTCATGCGGTATGATATGAGTTCGATCAACTCTCTCTTTCCTGCAATATATCCACCTGTAGGGGCAATTCCCGCACCCATATTCTTGAGAAGTGATCCAATCACAAGGTCTGCACCAACATCGGTAGGCTCTTTCTCTTCTGTGAATTCTCCATAACAATTGTCTACGACTATATAATTTTGAGATACTTTGCGAATCTCTTTGATTATATTCTCAATTTGTGAGATACTGATGGCATTTCGATCAGAATAACCACGAGATCGTTGAATGTATATCACTTTTGGGTTGAATTTTTCAATGGCTTTGATAATATTTGCCGTGTCAAATTCGCCATCAATCAAATCAACCTCTTCATATCTTATATTATAATCTTTGAGTGATCCAATATTTTTGCCCTCTTCTCCATGAATCACACGCTTGAGAGTATCATAAGGAGTACCAGAAATCGCAAGCATGGTGTCATTTGGTCTTAATATTCCAAACAAAGACATACTGATTGCTTCAGTACCACAACTGATGAGCGGACTTACAAATGCATCTTCTGTGTGAAAAATCTTGGCAAAAAGCTCAGATATCTTTTCCTTGCCAATATCATTGTGTCCATATCCACTGCTACCAATAAAATGACGAGATTCAACGCTACATTCGTTGAAAGCCTTCAAAACCTTGAGTTGATTTGAAAACTCAATGTTTGTTATCTCTTTAAATTTTGATTGACAATCTTTTTCGCAATTATTCAAAAATTGCAATATATCATTTCTAATTTCTATCATCTAAAAATTCCTTTATCTTCTGCTCTGCTTCATTCAAAGTGAGCAATTTAATATTGTTTATTGTTTTCAAAAAGGTCAATTGACGTTTTGCATAATTTCTGGAGTGTTGCTTGATAAGGTCGATCGTAGTTTTCAAGTCTGTCACTCGGTCAAAATAATCAAACCACTCTTTATATCCAATGCTTGTTGTAGATTGAGATCGTCTGGTTATACCAGATTCAAAGAGTGATCTAACTTCCTGCTCCAACCCCATTTCAATCATTTCGTCAACCCTTGTATTTATCCTGTTATATAAGGTTTCTCTATCTTCAACCACTCCAACACAAATAAAATCATAGTCTTTAAGTATACTTTGAGTAGATTCTTGATTGCTTCCAAACTTTTCGATTTCAAGATAACGAATTACCCTTTTCAAATTGTTGAAATGAACGGATTTTGCTTTCTCTGGATTTATCTCATTAAGTAAATTCCAAATATGCTCTTTGCCTTTTGTTTCGGCTAGAATCTGCATTTCTTGTCTGAATTCAAGGTTTGCGGTCGTGTTTCCAAGAGAATAACCTTCCAATAAGGCTTTGATATAAAGCCCTGTTCCACCAACAATGATCGGCAACTTATTTCTTGACAATATATCCTTTATGGCAACGTCACAATCAAAGATAAATTCACCTACGTTGTAAGATTCGGTTGCTTCTTTTATATCAATCAAATGATGTTTGATTTCATTCCTTGTATCAAGGCTTTCCTTTGCGCTTCCAATATCTAACCCTTTGTATATTTGTACGCTGTCGGCAGAAATAATTTCGCCATTGTATTTTTTTGCGAATTTCACGGCCAATCCGCTCTTTCCTGTTGCAGTGAGACCGGTTATGACAACAACTTTATTTAAACTATTCTTTTGAACCATTTTTCTACCTGCGCTTTTGACACAACAGTGATTATAGGACGACCATGTGGACACAACAAAACAGGGTTTTTCATATCCAGATCTTTGAGTAAATCACGAATTTCCATATCAGTCAATTTCATACCAGCCTTGACACTACTCTTGCACGCTTTTTGCATCAAATAGTGCTTGATTTCATTATTCATACTTGGTTTGATATTCTTCATATCATGCAACAAATCGTCTACAAAATTTTTGAGATTTATATCCTTAAGTTGCATAGGCACAGAATTGATTTTGATTCTATCATCGCCATATTCGTCTATATCAAAGCCGAGCGCTGTCAACTCATCTTTCAAATTTAAAATAAATTCAACTTCTTGTCGTGACATTTTCTGAACATATGGCACAAGCAAATCTTGAATCACAACTTCTCTGTTCTTCACCATTTGAGTAAACTTGTCATAATTCAATCTTTCGTGTCCAGCATGATAATCTAGGAAAATCAAATTTTCATTTTTCTCAATAACCAAAAACTCATTGAACGCTGTTCCAATAATTTTATAATTAGGCATATTTTCAATATCAATAAATTCTTTGTTATCTTTTATATCGTCATTATAAATTGCTTGTTGAATTGGTTTCGACTCGGATGATATATGAGAATTTGATTTCAAAATGCTTTTAAAATCAATATTCTTCTCTTCTTTTTTTGTTTCTTTATTCAAATCAAATATAGTGATCGGTGAAAATGATTCTGCTTGTTTGAATTTCGAACTAAAATCAACATTTGCTGTATAATTTGGCTCAATCGATATTTCTTTCAATGAATTAAGATCGGTTTTGATCAAATTTTCTTTGATATCAATCTCGTTATTATCATTTGAATTATCCGTTGAATTTTCGTTTGGATTGACAAACTCATAAATAGCTGATCTAATCGTTGAATATACAAGCTCATAAATCTTGCTCGGATTTGAAAATTTGACATTCATTTTGCTCGGATGAACATTGACATCTACATCAATGTTGGGCATGGTCAAGTTCAATACATAGAAAGGAAATTGTCTTGGCATCAAATATTCTTCATATGCAGAATATGCAGCTTTTGAAACAATTTCATCTATGATATATCTGTTGTTGAGAATGAGAGTTTGATAACTAGTATTGGGCTTGCTGAAACCAAGCTTTGACACATATCCAAATAACCTATAATTTCCGATAGTTTTATCGATTGGCATAATGTTTTGAGCTGTTTCAATACCGTAGACTGTATATATTGCATCAAGCAATGTTTTTCCATTTGACTGATAGATCTTTTTGCCATCTGCAATATAGGTAAAACCAACTTCAGGATGAGCGAGAATAAATCTTGCAATAATATTTGTTATTTGATTTTCTTCGGTTTTTGGTTTTTTCAAAAACTTTCTTCTTGCAGGAGTGTTGAAAAACAAATTCTTAACTTCAATCTTTGTTCCTACCTCTGCACTTGTTGCAATTTCGTCAAAGAATTCTCCGCCGTTGACTTCGATAGAATAAGCACAATCTGAGTCAGCAGTTTTTGAGACAAGTTTTGTTTGGCTGACGTTTGATATACTAGCAAGTGCTTCACCTCTAAAACCAAGCGTCATAATAGCTTCAAGATCGGTTATATCTTTTATTTTGCTTGTAGCATGAGGATAAAAGGCTTTTTTAAGGTCAGATTTGTCGATTCCTTTTCCATTGTCTTTGATCGAAATATAGTCGATTCCACCATTTCTTATTTCAACAGAAATCTTGTCCGCTCCGGCATCAAGAGAGTTATCAATCAATTCTTTTACAATCGAAAAAGGACTTTCTACAACTTCTCCTGCAGAAATACGGTTTATTATCATTGTATCTAAAATATTGATTGACATATTTCTCCTTTATTTCACCAAATTTATCATGCTCACCAATGTATCAAATGCGGTCAAAGGTGATAATTTGTTTATATCAATTTCTTTGAGTCTAGAGATAAGTTCGCTGTCTTGTTGAACATTGTTTGAGAACTTTTCACTCTCAAATTCTTTGATCAATTCTTTTGATCTATCAATAATTTCTTTTGGAATGCCCGCAAGGCTAGCAACTTCAATACCATAACTTCTTGTTGCACTTCCACGCATAATTTTACGAAGGAAAACAAGTTTTCCGCCTATTTCCTTGATTGATATGCAGAAATTCTTGACACCATCATATAGCCCTTCCAATTTCATCAATTCATGATAATGTGTGGCGAAAAGTGTCTTTGCATTGAGTTTCTTTGACAGGTATTCAACAACCGCCCATGCAATTGAGAGTCCATCAAATGTTGACGTTCCACGCCCTACCTCGTCAAGGATAATAAGGCTGTTGTTTGTTGAATAGTTTATTATATTTGCAACTTCAACCATCTCTACCATGAATGTTGATTGTCCGACAGCGAGATTGTCGCTCGCTCCGATACGAGTGAAGATTCGATCAACAATTCCAATCTCAGCACTCTTTGCAGGGACAAAACTACCGATATGTGCCATATATGTGATGAGAGCCACTTGTCTCATATATGTCGATTTTCCTGCCATGTTTGGACCTGTTAATATCATTGTTCTTTGATCGCTGTCGTTCAGCATACAATCGTTTGATATAAAGTCGGTTGACTTATTGACTTTTTCAATAACAGGATGACGACCTTCAACAATTTTTATATCTTTTGTATCTAAAATTGTTGGTCTATTATATTCGTTGTTTACTGCAACTTCTGCAAGTGAATACAAACAGTCAATTGTTGAAATATTTAATGCGATTTTTTGCAATATTTCGATATTGTTGGACAATTGAACTTTGAGCGCAGAGAAAATCTCCTCTTCCAATTTGAGTGCCTTGTCATGACTTGACAAAACGTTTTCTTCAAAAGTTTTCAATTCTTCAGTGATATATCTTTCATTGTTGGAAATAGTTTGTTTTCTGATATATCTGAAAGGAACTTGTTCAGAGAATTGTTTGTTCACTTCAATATAATATCCAAATACACGATTATATCCTATTTTAAGGTTTTTGATGCCTGTTGCTTCTCGTTCAACTTGTTGCATATTGGTTATATAATCTTCTGCATTTTGCTTCATATTGCGCAGTTCGTCGAGAGATGAATTGAATCCACGCCTAATATATCCACCATCTTTTAGAAGTGTTGGAGCGTCAGGATTGATTGTCGCATCGATTAAATCTGAAATTTCACTTGTGTCAATCAACCCATCTGCTAAAGACAAGAAATTCTTGTCATTTGTTGCTTTTATTGCAGATTTTATCGAAGGAATGACTTGTAAAGATCTTGAAAGTGCCAAACAATCTTTCGGCATTATGTTTCCATACGCAAGTTTGCCAACAATACGCTCTATATCTTGAATTTGAGCAAGATTTATTGATAATTCCTTTCTGACGATTGAATTATTGTACAACGCCTCGACCATGTCCAGACGTTCGTTTATCTTGATTCTTGACTGCAAAGGTTGACGAATCCAATTTCGAATAAGTCTAGATCCACCACTCGTCTTTGTTTGATCCAAAACCCATAATAATGTTCCGTGTTTTGATCCATCACGCATTGTCTGTTCTATCTCAAGATTCCTTCTTGTATTAGTGTCTACATACATAAATTGATCATCACGAATAAGTCTTGGCATATTCAAATGTGACAATTCTCTCTTTTGAGTTTCTTTGAAATACTCAAGCAAAGCTCCAAGTGAAATAATCATATTTTTGTTGTCAAATTCTTGACCTTTTGTGCTAGACAGGTTGTATTGTTGAATGACATTTTTTTCAGCATTTGAATATAAAAATGCCCAATCATAATATTGGTTTAGTTTGAAATTATTTATTTCGACACAAGGAATCATCTTTTCAATCTGTTTAAGTTCAGAATTGACTATGATTTCTGCAGGCATCACACGAACAATTTGGTCGTTGATATATGACAAAACATCGTCACCTGAATGCATACCAACACATACCTCACCTGTTGACAAATCACTGTAAACATAAGATATTGTGTTATTTGATTTGTAAATACACATTATATAGGTATTACTTTGATTGTCCAACATTGAAGAATCAACAACAGTTCCTGGTGTGATAACTCGAATTACTTTTCTTTGAACAAGTTTGTCAACGATTTCTTTTGTTTGTTCGCAGATCGCAACCTTGTAGCCCTTTTCAATCAACCTTTGAGCATATTGTTCATAAGCATGAAATGGAACACCACACATTGGAGCTCGCTCGCTCATGTTGCAATCCTTTCCGGTTAAAGTTAGATCTAGTTCCTTGCTTGCTGTCACTGCATCTTCAAAAAACATTTCATAGAAGTCGCCCATACGATAAAAAAGTATACAATCAGGATATTCTTGTTTGATTGTCAAATACTGATGAATCATTGGAGATGGTTTGTTTGTTTCTTTACTCATCTATTGCTCCTGATAATTTGTGGTTTCTTATTCCATCAACTTTCACGTTTGCAAAATAATTTTGATTTGTGAATTTGTATCCTGGGATATAAATTTCTTTGCCACCATCGGTTATACCAACAGCAACGCCGTTGATTTGACGAATAAGACAATTATATGTTTTGTTGAAATACTTTTTAGCAAGGTCTTTTTGGATCATCTTTTCAAGACGCAATAATTTGTTTACTCTCACTCTTTTTATCTCTTCATCAACTTGATCTGCGAATTTCTCAGCCGGAGTTCCGCTTCTTACTGAATACATGAAAGCAAATATCTGATCAAATTTCACCTTTTTGACCAATTTCAATGTTTGATTGAAATCTTTTTCTGTTTCTCCAGGGAAGCCTACAATAATATCTGTTGATAAAGAAATGTTAGGCATTGCATGGCGCACCTTTTTGATAATATTCATATAGTGCTTGTAGTCATAATGTCTGTTCATCTTTCTCAATATTTCGCTACTACCAGATTGTACAGGAAGATGAAGAGATTTTGCAATCTTTTTCTCTTTCTTCATAACACGGATAATATCTGGCGTAAAATCCATTGGATGAGATGTCATGAATTTAATCTTGAAATCGCCCTCGATTTTACATAGATATTCGAGCAAAAAAGCAAAAGACAAATTATCTTCCAAATCTTAACCATAAGAATTTACGTTCTGCCCAAGCAAAGTGATATACTTATAACCTTTATTTTGAACAAGATCTTTGACTTCGTCGTATATCTCTTGAATATCACGACTCTTCTCTCTGCCTCGAATATATGGAACAATACAATATGTACAGAATTTGTTGCAACCATAGATTATGTTTACATACGCATTGATTTTGTCGTCACGAACACATGATGCTGAATCCATACTTTTTGTTGGTTCTTCTATTATTTCATATATTCTATTTTGATTTTCAGCAAAATCTAGCAACTTCTCTTTCAATGTATTGATATTATGAGTGCCCAAAACAATATCAACGATAGGCAATTTTCGTTTGATATTATATTTCCCATTTTTTTGCTGAGACATACAACCACACATAACAATTATTTTGTCTGGAGATTCCTTTTTCCATTTCTTGAGCGCAATGATATTGTTGTATGCTCTATCTTCAGCACCTTCTCTTATGCAACAGGTGTTGAAAACAACCACATCAGCCTTTTCTTGCACTGATGTTTCCTTCATTCCTAATTCTGACAACATTCCTTTGATTTTTTCTGACTCATGAACATTCATTTGGCAACCATAGGTTGTCACATTATATAATTTACCTTTAAAATTTATCATGATATTATTATAATAAAATGTGAAACATTTTTC
>JAZRUL010000085.1:0-3111 GCA_045652505.1 Candidatus Onthoplasma sp.
AAAACAAAGTCACCAATAAACACTTCAACTTTCTCATTGTTGAGCGGATTTATTGCATAAACACCTTCCACTTTGCAACCAGTTTTTTCTTTGTTGTCGCTCATTCTATCAAATTCAGAACGAAGAGAAGTTTTTTCTCTATAAGCCTCAATATCAGCAAAATTTGATATGCTATCTTTTATTTTGTCAAGCAAACCATTTTCTGGAGCAAGAGTCATGAATGTGACACCATAAATTGTTTCAATACAAGTTGTATATATCTCAATTGCGTCAAGTTTTTTGCCTGAATTATCAAACAAATCGAACTTTACTTGCATACCTTCACTCTTGCCTATCCAATTTCTTTGTTGATCTTTGAGATATTCGCTCATCTGAATTCTATCAACATTGCCCAAAAGTTTTTCAGAATATTCCTTCATCTTCAAGAACCAAACAGAACGCTCAACTTGTTGAACAAGACCATTACATCTGTCGCATCTTCCACCTTGACTGTCTTCGTTTGACAATACCGTTTTACAATTTGGACAGAAATTCACTGTTCCATATTCTTTATAAGCCTTTCCTTGTTTGAACAATTGAACAAATATCCATTGAGTCCATTTGTAATAATCTTCATCACTAGTACAAAAAGATCTATCTTTGTCAAAAGACAAACCAAGAAGAGAAAATTGGTCTGTGATCTTTTTGAAACCATCTGCAACAAATTTTCTTGGGTTTGTACCATATTTTATTGCAGCATTTTCAGCAGGAAGACCGAAAGCGTCTCCACCGATTGGGAACAACACGTTGTATCCACAGAATCTTTTGTATCTTGCCAAAGCATCAGACGGAACAGTTCCTTTCAAGTGTCCCATATGAAGATTTCCGCTCACATTTGGAAATTCATAAAGCATGTAATATTTTGGTTTTGTTGGGTGAAAATCAACTGCAGCAAAACATTTTTCTTTTTCCCATCTTTCTTGCCACTTTCTTTCGACATCTCTAAATTTATATTCTTGCATAAATTTTCTCCTATGACTTTAATAAAAAATTGACAGCGATTGTGCTGTCAAACTATATTTTCAGCACAACCAAACACTGTGCCTATATCAAGGCACTCTAGCGTAATAGCAATGCTAAATTTTTTATTTTCATGCCCTCATTTTATCACAAAGAAAATTTATTGTCAACAATATTGACATATTAGCAAAAGAATTTATATCCCCTACCCAACACGATCAATCACGTTATCTCTCAACGAAGCTATTGCAACCAGCACTCATCTTTTCACTTCCAACAAAAATACCATTGGAGAAACACTCTCCACTTTTGTTGAAAATACAATCCTTGTCTTCACATTTGATATTCATGTTTTTGCAATGATGATAAGGAGCAACATCTGGCTCATGCGAAAACATATCTTTTGACACATCTTCAACCAATTTGTTATTGTCAATATTTATGTCTTTGCAATAAGCAGTTTTGCCAATTTCAAGATTCTTTCTGCTGCATTTTGATTTTTCGTTATATACGCAACTATATTTTCTACACATTACATCCATAACAATATTTTTGTCTAAATCTTAAAAGTTATACTTTTAATTTGACTTTTTCACAATTCTCATGTAAAATAAAGTCATAAAGGAGTCAATATGAAAATTATACTTATGAAAGACCTCAAAGGTAAAGGCAAAGCCGGAGAGATCATTGATGTAAATCCAAACTATGCTTTGAACGTGCTCATCAAACAAGGTATTGCCAAAGAAGCCAACGCAAGCAATCTCAACGACCACAAAGGTCAAGTTGAAGCAAAAGCTTTCCATCATGGCGAATTGGTGAAAGAGTATCAAGCCCTTGCAGACAAAATCAGAAACAAAAAATATGATTTCACTCTCAATGTCGGCGCAAATGGAAAAGCATTTGGCTCTGTCACAAAACAAGATGTGTTGAACAAACTTGTTGCAGACGGATTAAAAGTTGAAAAGAATATGATCAAAGACTTCGATGCAATCAAAGGTGTTGGAGAATACAAAATTACAATCCAATTCATAAAAGAAGTATCTGTTGATATTATCGCAAGCGTAAATGTAAAATAAGTCACTTTTTCTAATTCGAAAAAAAGTCTTGATTACACAAAAAACCACTCAAAAGAGTGGTTTTTTATTATTCTTCTCTACCCAACAAATAATCAATTGTGACACCAAAATATTCTGCCAAAGCATATAAACATTCAGCACTTGGCAATCTTTCTTTCAAATTCCAACTATTGATGGTTGATCTTGGGATTGACGTCTCATTTGATAAGATTTTCATATTGATATCCCTATCTTCCATCAAATCTTTCAATCTTTCCATAAAAACTTGATAAATAATTTTTGTACTCATCATTCTCGATTACCAAATATCTAAACTTCTCTACCTAGCAAATAATCAGTCGAGACTTGAAAAAATTGAGAAAATTTAATCAATGCATCAACTTGAACAAGTCGTTTTTTATTCAACCAATTTGAAATACTTGTTCTAGGAATATTGACCAATTTTGATAATTGAACTGAATTCAAACTCTTTTCTTGCATTAAATCTGTAAGTCTTTCTGCAAAAATTTCTTTTATATCTATCATATCCATGATTATATTTTGGCATATATTTTAATAAAATACTTGACATGACTCATTTGGCGCATTATAATATTGTTGTCTAACGTTAGATCATGGTTAGGAATACCGAGATAATAATGCATGCCTCTATCATGCAGGTAGTACGCCATGAAAAAACCACTCATTGAGAGTGGTTTTTTATTATATTAATATTGCACCTTTTCGCTCACATATTCAACCAATTTGTCAATAGGAAGACGGATTTGTTCCATTGTATCCCTATCACGAATTGTCACTGAATTATCTTCCAATGTATCGAAGTCAACAGTCACACACATTGGAGTTCCGATTTCGTCTTGACGACGATAACGTTTACCGATCGAACCAGCCTCGTCATAAGTCACCATGAAGTTTTTGCTCAGTTTGCGATAAACCTCCATTGCTTTTTCGCTCAAATTTTTTTGAAGTGGAAGCACTGCCACTTTGTATGGAGCGATTGCTGGGTGGAAATGCATAACAACACGAGTGTCACCAC
>JAZRUL010000086.1:0-4934 GCA_045652505.1 Candidatus Onthoplasma sp.
TTGGCCTCCGACTTGAAGGTATTAGCACTTATTATTATTCAAACATTAAAAAAACTGCAATTTTAACATATGATGGAGGCTTTAGTTTTTCCTATACTCATTTAAAATCAAAACAAAAATTGCTACCTATGAATTTGGCAATTAAACGTGATTACGCTATTCACCATCGCTCAATAAAACCTTTTAATGAAAAATATCCAATTTATATGAGAAAAAACAATTTAAATGAAGAATCTTCGCTAACCCTAAACGAAATAATTTCATTTGAAGACGAACAAAACAAAAATGTTGAACAAGAAGTAAATGAGTTATTTCAATAAAAGAACTTTGTATTAAGTTTTGATTTTATAAATAGTTAAAAAAATTGAAAAGAAAAATCCGCTTATTAAAGCGGATTATTTTAATAATTCTAATAATTCGTTTTCACCCATTACTTTGATGCCAAGTTCTTTTGCTTTATCAAGCTTGCTTCCTGCATCAGTTCCAGCAATCACAATATCAGTTTTCTTACTAACACTACTTGTCACGTTTGCACCGAGATTTTGAAGAATTTTAGTGAGATCTGGTCGTGTGAAATTCTCTAAACTTCCTGTCAGTACAATCGTTTTGCCAGAAAACGCTGAATTTTGCATAGTTTCATCTGGTTTATTTATTCTCACTCCAAGATCAAACATTTTTTGAATATTAGCCATATTTTCACTATCGGCAAAATATTCAATTATGCTGTTGGCAACAATTTCACCAATATCTTCAATGTTTGTGAGTGTTTCCATATCGGCATTTTTGAGTTCTTCAATATCAGCAAATTTCTTGCTCAAAACAAAGGCAGATTTTTTGCCAATATTCATTATTCCAAGCGAATAAATAAAGTTTGACCAATCGACATTCTTGCTTTTTTCGATACTATCGATTATATTATTGATTTTCTTATCTTTAAACCCTTCAAAACCAACCAATTGCTCTGCTTTGAGTTCAAACAATTCGTATGGGTATGCGAGATTGAATTTTTCGTTTAAAAACTTCAGGGTTTTTTCACTCAAGCCTTCAATATTGAACGCATCACGAGAAACAAAATGTGTCATTCTATCAATGATTTGTTCAAAGCAACCTTTGTGATTCGTGCAGAACAGATTTGGCCCTATTCTTGTCAAAGTCGAATTACAACTTGGACAATTTGTTGGAGCGGTGATATCAATGGAATTTTCTGATTTTTCAGCAAGTCCCATGACTTCTGGGATCACTTCATTGCTACGTCTGACAAACACTCGGCTGTTGATACTTATGTTCTTTCTTTCAATATCTTGTGTATTATTGAGTGTTGCCCTACCAACTGTTGCACCGCTTAATTCAATCGGATTAAGCAAAGCAATAGGCGTAATTTTGCCTGTTCTGCCCACTTGCCACACAACATCGAGCAAGGTTGTGCTGAGTTCCACCGCCTTGAATTTCCATGCAATTGCCCACTTTGGAAACTTGTTGGTGTATCCAATATCGTCACGATTCAAGCAATCATCGACCTTGATGACCATACCATCTATCATAGTGTCAAGATTGTCTTTTGTCTCATCAACTTGCTCAATCTCTTTGATTGCTTCATCAAGAGTCGAAATAATTTTGAAATAATCGTCAGTTTTGAAACCTTGTTCTTTTATAAATGAATTCATTTCTTGTTGAGTCGCAAATTCAATATCTTCGACCAACAAGATATCATAGCAGAAATAATCGAGTCTTCTCTTCTCGGTTTCTTTTGGGTCAAGGTTTCTCACCGCTCCTGCAACTCCGTTTCGAGGATTTTTGAGCGGAATCTCTGCTGTTTTGTTATATTCAACGAAACTCGAATTCGTCATCATACACTCACCTGCAACAAGGAGTCTTCCCTTATACGGAATAGTGAGCGGAACACTCTTGATTGTTTTCACTTGGAGCGTCACATCTTCGCCTATTGTTCCGTTTCCACGAGTGGTGGCTTGGTGATATTTTCCGTTTTTGTATTCGATAACAACTTTGAGTCCATCGTATTTATATTCGAGTGAGAATTTAAGCTTTGAATTACCGGTTGCTTTCTTCATATCCAGCATCCATTTGTTCAAATCTTCGTAGTCTCTCACCTTGTTCAAACTGTATAATGGCACTTCGTGTCTGTGTTTCTTGAATCCATCAAGGACAACATCACCAACTCGTGATGTTGGAGAATCTGGCAACGAAAAACCGAGCTCTTTTTCAAGATCAACAAGTTCATAATAAAGAGCATCGTATTCTATATCAGAAATTGTGGGATTATCAAACACATAATAGTTTTTGTTGTGCTTGTTAATCTCATCGGTCAGCCATTTTAATCTGGCAAGTTTTTCGTCCATTTTCCTTCCTTTAATCTAAAAATTCGATTGGTGCATAGTCGAGCGACAACATCTTTTCGCCGACTGAAACAAACTTCACTCTCACTGTGTGATTGCTACTATTTGGAGTGATTTCCACTATCTCGCCTTCACCGAATTTCGGATGAGATACTTTTGCACCCACTTTGATTTTTGAAACATCGACTGTCTGTTTGCTGACAGTATTCTTTCCAAAAGTATAGTTAAATGATTGATTGTTGTTTGATCCTATTGTGTTCATATTACCTCCGTATTTTTTGAAACTATATGTGTTGTTGTATCCTGAGTAATCTGTATTGTAATCTCTTGGAATATCTTCATAATCGTCATCGCCATAATCATTATATGTCGGTCTTGTGTAATTTATTTTCCTATCGACAACAAGGTCGAGTTCTCGCAAAAATCTTGACTTGACAGGATAATCTCTCTTGCCATACATAAAACGCGAAGAACTGCTGGTCAAAATCAGATCCTTTTTCGCTCTCGTGATTGCAACATACATAAGCCTGCGTTCTTCTTCGAGATCATCGCTTGAATCTCTTGAAATTGGGAAGATCTTTTCTTCACAACCGACAACAAAGACAGTGTCGAATTCAAGCCCCTTTGCTCCATGGACAGTAGCGATAACCACACCTTCCCCATTGTCTTCGTCCATATTTGATGAAAGGGTCACTGATTCGAGATAATCTACTATCGTTGCATCGGCATTGTTCTCAGCATACTCTCGCACTGAATTTACGAGCGAGTTGACGTTTAAAAATCTTTCATAATCCTGCTCGTTTTCTTGATCAAAAGATTCTATTATCTTGGTTTTATCCAACAAGTGCTTGATATATTCAAACATATCCATTTGACTGATATTTTCTTCCAAATCTGTCAAAATTTCTTTGAGATCTTTCAGTTTGTCTTTGAGTGCTTTTGGCAAAACTTCTTGCTCATAATTCATGACAACCGATTTGATATTAGTGCGATTAAGGGTAGCAATTTCTCTTAGTTTTTCAATACTTGTGTCGCCAATTCCACGTTTTGGGAAATTGATAATTCTTACAAAGCTCACATCATCGTCAGGGTTGACTATTGCTGTCAAATATGCAAGAACATTTTTGATCTCTGCGCGCTCGAAAAACTTGAATCCGTTGTACATAATGTGCGGAATATTGTAGGTCAACAATTTCTCTTCAAAAGCACGTGACAAAGCATTGAGTCGCATCAAAATCGCCATCTCATGATATGGTGTGCCGGCTGCGTGTTGACGAGCAATCGTACGAACAACAAAATCCGCTTCGTCACTTTCGTTCATTGCCGTGTAATAGAAAACTTCACTGCCTTCATCATTCTCGGTGTAAAGTTTCTTGTCCAGACGATTTTGATTGTTTTTGATGATCAAATTGGCTCTTTCTAGAATTTTCTTTGTACTACGATAATTCTGCTCGAGTTTGAATATCTTTGCTCCTGGGAAATCCTTTGTAAAGTTGAAAATATTGTCAATATTTGCCCCTCTCCAGCCATAGATTGATTGGTCTTCATCTCCGACAATCAAGATGTTTCTTGTTTTATCAGCAAGGAGTTTGACAATGTCATATTGGAGTTTGTTTGTATCTTGGAATTCGTCCACTGAAAAATATGTGTACTTGTTTTGAATGCTGTCCAAAATGTCTTGATTTGATGAAATAAGATTGTAAAAATTCACTAATAAATCATCAAAATCCATTGCATTATTCTTCCTCAAAGTGTCTTGATATTTGAGATAAAACTGACGGAAATTGTCGATATTTTGATCAAAATCATAGACTTTTGTGAATTCGTCAATCGTCATATTTTCATTCTTGATGACCGAAATGTTGTGCTTGAAATTACTCTTGGTTGTTTCGTCATCAATATTCATTTCTTTGAACAAATCTTTGTAGATTTTTGCCGTATCGGTCTCGCTGAAAATTGTGAAATTCTCTTTATATCCAGGGATAAAACTCGCATATGTTCGAAGCATTCTTGCACAGAAACTATGGAACGTACACACAGTCACAAATTCGCCATCAGGAGCGACTTTTCTGATTCTCTCTTTCATCTCGCCTGCTGCTTTGTTGGTGAAAGTGATTGCCAAAATCTTGTTCGCAGGGACATTGCGTTCTGTGATGAGATAAGCAATTCTATATGTCAACAATCTTGTCTTGCCACTGCCTGCACCTGCACTGACCATGACCGGCCCATCAGTGCATACCGCAGCATTGTATTGTTCCTCATTGAGTAAGTTCTTATAATCCATTTTTTCTCCAAAAAATCTAATGTGATATTAAAAAAATAATATTTGCCTAGAATTGTCGCCCGAACAAATAATATTTACATTTTGATTATATCAAATTTCTCAATTTATCGCAAGCGATTGATTGTACAACTTAAAGAAAAAACCGATATTTATATCGGTTTAATATTCTTTGCTTATATGTTCAAATCCTTGAATAAATTTCTTATCTCCAAAAAGTTCTTTACGTTTGTTTAAGACTTCTTCTCGAATATAACACAAATCGTTGCCTATAAAAGGATTGTCTATGTGTTCATAAC
>JAZRUL010000087.1:0-3183 GCA_045652505.1 Candidatus Onthoplasma sp.
TTATTATTTACGAAATTTAGAACAAAAGGATTTTTATGAAACTAGGAGTTGTAGGATTACCAAACGTAGGAAAGAGTACATTATTCAATGCAATCACGAAGGCTGGAGCAGAGAGTGCAAACTATCCATTTTGTACAATCGAGCCAAATGTCGGAGTGGTTGACGTTGCGGACGTTAGACTCAACAAATTGGCAGAACTTTATAATACCAAAAAGATTATTCCAGCACAAATTGAGTTTGTGGATATTGCAGGGCTTGTGAAAGGTGCAAGCGAAGGAGCTGGACTTGGAAATAAATTCTTGAGTCATATCAAAGAAGTTGATGCAATTGTTCATGTTGTTAGATGCTTCAAGAATGAAAAGATAATTCACGTGGAAGGCTCGGTTGATCCACTAAGAGATATCAACACGATCAATATGGAATTGATTCTTGCAGATATTGATACTGTGACCAAGAGAATTGACAAAATCAAGAAGGTTGTACATGGTGGCTCTGCGGATCTATCCACACAAAGAGAATATGAATTGTTGAATCAAATCTTTGATTTGTTAAAGGCAGAAAAACCAGCAAGATTGCTTCAAGTTGAAGGCGATGACAAGAAGATTGTGGATAGTTTCTTTTTGATCACAACCAAGCCTATAATTTATGTTGCCAACACAAGTGACGAACTTGACGATTTCCAAATCTCGAATATATCTCTCATCAAAGATATGGCTTCTTCTGAAGGAGCAGAAGTGATTTCGTTGTGCGCAAAGACCGAGGAAGAATTGATTGATATGCCAGCTGAAGATAGAGAGATGTTTATGGCTGAACTTGGGATTGATTCATCTGGTCTTGATAAACTCATTGTCGCAAGTTATCACCTTCTTGGATTGATATCTTTTATCACAGCAGGAGAGAAAGAAGTTCGTGCTTGGACAATCAAGAAAGGAACATTGGCGCCTCAAGCAGCAGGCAAAATTCACACAGACTTTGAGCGTGGGTTCATTCGTGCAGATGTTGTTAAATATGAAGATTTGATATCACTTGGCGATTATAATTTATGTAAAGAAAAAGGAAAAATCATCAGTGCAGGAAAAGAGTATCTCGTGCTTGACGGAGATATAATGCTATTTAAATTTAATGTGTAAAACATAACAAAAAATTCCACAAAATTGTGGAATTTTTTTGATTTATTTTGCTTTTATGAGCAAGAAATTCTTTTTGCCTTTCTTGAAAAGTTTGCCTTCAACAAGGTCTGCTTTTGAAATTGTCATATAAGTGTCAGTGATTGTTTCGCCATCAACAGACAAACCTTTTTGTTCAATCAATCTTCTTGCTTCGCCTTTTGAGCCAACGAACTTTGCTTCAAGAAGAAGGTCAAGAACTCCGATAGAATCAGTTGTCATATTAAATTCAAAAGTTGGAGCATTGTCTTTGTTGATATTGTTGTTATTAAATAAGTTTTGGCTCATTTTCTCAGCTTCAATAGCATCTTCTTCGCCACGAATGAATTTTGTAATTTCGTAAGCAAGACGCTTTTTGCTGCCAACGATATCGGTTTTGATCAGTTCTCTCACTTCTGTCATAGGAAGGTCAGTAAAGAGTGCGAACATCATTTCAACACAAGCATCTGGAGTTTGATATACACCTTGATAGAAATCGTATGCACTGATTTTATCTTTATCGATCCAGATTGCACCATTTTCAGTTTTTCCCATCTTTTTGCCTTCTGGAGTGAGAAGGAGTGGGTTGGTTGCACCGACAAGTTGAATATCTGTTCCATTGACGAAATTGAGTTTTCTTTGAAGTTCAACACCGGCAACAATATTTCCCCATTGATCTCCGCCACCGTATTGAAGAGTGCAGCCATATTCACGATTGAGATGAACGAAGTCATACGCTTGCATCAACATATATCCCATTTCAAAGAAAGTCAATCCACCTTCTTCGATTCGGTTGGCATATATTTCATTTGAGAGCATTTTGTTGACATTGAAATGAACGCCAACTTCACGCATAAAGTCAATATAATCATATCCAGCGAACCAATCGGCATTGTTGACGATGATTGCAGGATTGTCGCCTTCGAAATCCAAGAAAACTTTGAGAGTATTCTTGATTTTTTCGATATTTTCATTGATTTGCTCTTTTGAGAGCATCTTTCTCATTTCAGTCTTTCCGCTTGGATCACCAACGCATGCTGTTGCTCCACCCATAAGGAGAAGAACTCTATGTCCAGCTTGTTGGAATCTTCTCAAGATGCAATAAGGAACGCAATGACCGATATGCAAACTGTCTGCAGTCGGGTCTGTTCCTTCATACAAAGTAATAGGAATGCCGCTAGAGAGCATTCCTTTCAATTTTTCTTCATCTGTACATTGATATAATAAATTTCTATCTTTAAGTGTTTCGTATAATCCCATGATGTTTCCTTTTATTTCCATAAATCAGAAGTCCATTCTTCAAGAACTTTGCCTTCTACTATATATTTGTTGAATAATTTGTCAGTTTTGTTATAAACCACTTTTTCAATCTTGGTGTGATCTTGCACGGGTGGTGTAATTGTCTTGTTCACAACAGGCAAGTGTGAAAGTGCGATGATGAGTAAGTTTGCAGCAATAATGATTACGCCAGCTTTCAAAATTCCGAATACAAGACCCAATATCTTATTGATACCGCCAATAACTCTGAGATTTGCAATTTTGTTGAATATTTTGCTCAAGATCTTGAACACGATCATAAGAATTGCGAATACCAAGATACCTGCGACAAGGATCATTGTGATATCGCCGACAGATTCACCAATCACAGCGCCTACAGTTTGATTGCTTGTCATATCCACTTTGGAATTGTTGAAGATAACTTTGATCAATTTCTCAATAAATCCACTTGAAGCAGCTTGTCCTGCATTGATCAAGTTTTCTTTTGTGCCAAATGTTGATACAGCCAAAGAGAAATATGCGTTTTCTTTTTGCAGAGACTTGGCAACCTTTTCGCCAATCGCTCCAGAGAAATCATAAATTCCATTGATCCAGCTTGCAACATATTTTGCAGTAAAGAATGCAACAACCAAGCATACCACCCAGCTGAACAATGATATAAGAGATTTCAAAAAACCTTTTTTATAGCCAATGAAACCGAATAAAGCAATAATCAAAACGACTAAAATATCAATAATTATACCTATAGTTGACATATATT
>JAZRUL010000088.1:0-7799 GCA_045652505.1 Candidatus Onthoplasma sp.
CTAAGAAATTTTTCAAGATTGAATAAAGAAAATAAATTTACTGATGGTGCGATAATAAAAAAAGCAATTGATGAGACTGAAAGGTTGTATTGGGGTGGGATGAACACTAATAAAGAAAAAAGACTACAAAAAACCAAATCAGAAATTGTGGACGATGAATTTAAAATAGCATCAGTTAAAAATTTAAAAGGACAAAACTGCTCTGCATGTCTAGAAAGAGCAGTTATGACTCATAATTTATGGCTTTTAACGGGAAAAACAGCCTATTTAATCACCGCATCAGCAGAGGAATGTGATTTTGGTCAAGAAGCAGATGAATACAAGGAAGATGGACATGCTTATAATATTGTAGAATATGAAGGAAAATATAGATTGGTTGATTTATCTATGAATAATGTCTGCTTGCTTGAAGGCAATCCTATTGAAGATATAGAAAATGGTAAACCTCTAAAGGTTGATGGCCCTCATGTAAACAATCCTGGCTATTATGCAAATTACTATAATTTAGAGATCTCTTTAGAGGAAACAAAAAACTAAATCATTGTAGATTTAGTTTTTTCTATTGTAAATTTCAACTACTTTGAATATTTCGAATTCAATAATTGTGTCTTCATTGAAGTTGCTGTCTATACTTTTGAAGAATTTATCGTGTTGGGTGCGCCAATCTTGTAAATTTTCGTTTTCGCCTTCGAGTTTGGCTAGATCCCAAGTCATATCTTTGAATTTCATTTTGAGAATCTTTTCGGTCTTGATTTTGCAGGCATCTTGATCGTTTGAAAAGCAAATTATTGAATACAAATCGTTCTTGTTGTCTTTGTTGAAAATACTTGTTGTTGCAGTCTTCTTGCCAGATATTATCAAGTCAACCAACGTATCATTTTTTTCTCCAAATTTCCATCTTTCAATATTTTTCATAGTTTATCCTTATTTAATCATAAAAATAATAACATATATTTTAATATTTTGTATCAAATAATTAAAAGTTTATCAAAAATTCTAAATATCAAAATTTTTCATATATTTATATATGAGTATGATGAGTGAAATTGAGAAGTTGATGCAATCGGCAGAGACATCGTTTGATTATCGTGTTGTCAATCTTGGTGGAAAATCGGTCTATATTGAAGGAATCAAGTCGGTTGTGAGATTGGAGAAAAACGAGATGATTTTTCAATTGAAAAATTGTCCACTGTGTGTTGTTGGCAAAGACTTGAAAGTGAAATATTTGGACAAAACCACATGTGTGATTGTTGGTAAGATTCAATCAGTGAGTTGCCAATGAAATATACAATAACAGGCTATAATATAGACAATTTCCTGAAAATTTTGTATCAAAAAAAAGTCGTTTTGTTCAATGTAAATAGGGAAGGAAACACTCTCACTTTCGAGGCAAAAGATAGTGATGACAAGAAGATAAACAGGTACATAAAAAATTTCAAAATAGACGAAAAAACCAACAAAAAAATCAAATTGAAAAAGTATTTTGTTGCAAATATTAGTATTTTGTTGGCTGTATTTTTCGGTGTTATTTTTTCCATATTTGCAAGCAATTATATATGGCAAATCAAAATCTATGGTGCAGAGAATTTGAACAAATCGGATATAATATCAGTCCTTAAAGATCACGGCGTATCGGTTGGCAAGATCAACACAAAATCTCGTGATGAAATCACTGAAATTCTCATGAATTCATATGACAGAATCGCTCAAGCATCGGTGATCAAAAAGGGGACAGCCATTTTCATAAATATCAGCGAAAAATTGGTCTATGAAGAGACCGAATTTGCTCCAATCACGGCAAAATATGCTGGAATTGTTGAAAAAATCAACCTTGCCACAGGCACTTTGAATGTAAAAGTTGGAGATTATGTCAACGTCGGCGATATTCTAGTTTTGCCTTTCAATTTGAATCAAAATGGCGAGAAAATATCGGTCAAACCTATTGCTGAGATAAGTGGACAAATTTTCATAATCGATTCAATTGCTGTGCCAAAGGTCGAAAAGAAATTGATCCGAACAGGCAAAATGAAAAAGTTTTACAAGTACAAATTGTGGAATTTTGATTTATTTTCTGGCAAACGCAAAAAAATGTTTGCAAACTTTGAATTGGAATTGTATAATGAATATATAAGCGATCTTGTCCCTTTGAATCGAGATGTAATAATATATCACGAGATGAAGGAAGTTGAGATAATCCATGATTTTGACGTTGAATTGCAAGAGATAGCGGAGAAATCAAAACAAGCTGCTTATCAAAAAATACCCACAGGGCAAGAAATTATAGATGAAAATCAGGTGGTGAATATCATTCAAGACACTCTCCATGTGATAACAACCATAACTTGTCAAGGTATAATACATTAAGGAAAATATGTTAGAAATCTTAACACCAATTGATGAAAATATAAAGACCGATTTGCTGCGAGTTTATGATAAAATCGCAGAGGTTTTGTCATTGCCCAAAAAGGTAAAAGTGAACTTGAGTTTTGTAGACGAAAAAGAGATAAGAGACCTCAACAAAACAACCCGAAATATTGACAAAGTGACAGACGTCTTGACCTATCCGTACATTGACGTGAAAGTTGGTGAGAAAATCAAACTCAAAGATTATGCTTTTGATATCGACCCTGACGATAAAACTCTCACTATTGGTGATATTTATATATGTCTAAACCGAGCAAAAGAGCAAGCAAAAGAATACGGACACACACTAAAGCGTGAGATCTGCTTTTTGTTCTGTCATGGCATGCTTCATATCAACGGATATGACCATATGAATAGCGCTGATGAAGAAATTATGACATCAAAACAAAATGAGATTTTGTCTAGTCTTAATATCGGCAGGAACAAACCTTTCAAATGCGGTTTTGTGACAATATTGGGTGAAACAAATGCTGGGAAAAGCACTCTCATCAATCAACTCGTTGGAGAGCATGTTGCGATCGTCAGTCCAAAGACACAAACCACAAGAGAAAATATCATCGGTATTTACAACGACAATGATTCTCAAATCGTTTTGGTGGACACTCCAGGATATCACAAGAGAGCGAATTTAATTGATGATGAGATGGACAAGCATATTGCATCGGCTCAAGAGGACACTGAGATTGTTTTGATGCTGATTGTTGCGAAAAAACCACTTGTTGAACAATACGAAAAGTTGAACAAAAAGATATCCAGCAATGCAAAGAAGATTTTGCTTATCAACAAAATTGATGAGACAAAATATGAGAAATTATATCCGCAACTCATGGAATTGAGTGGTGTTGCCAAAGTGGACGAAATCCTTCCAATCTCGGCATTGAATGGAAAAAATTGCGATGTTTTGATTGATATGATCAAGAAATATCTTCCAGAATATGACGAAGAATTTAGATACTATCCAATAGAAGAATACACAGATCAAAACGTGAGAAATATGTGTGCAGAGATCATAAGAGAAAAGGCGCTTATGCTTCTTGATGATGAGATACCGCATGGAATTCAAGTGGTTGTGACTGAATATAAGGAAAGTGACGAAATAGTGAATATTTTTGCAGACGTATATTGCGAGAAGGAAAATCACAAAGCGATAATTCTTGGTAAAAATGGAAGCAAAATCAAGGAAATTTCAACCGCCAGCAGAAAATCAATAGAGTATTTTATAGGTCATAAAGTCAACCTTGATCTCTTTGTTAAAGTGAAGGCAAATTGGAGAAATGACGCAAAAGCGATTGAAAATTTTGGACTCAAATTGAGTGAATAATTTTCGATTTCAAACATAAAATATAAAAAAGGAGCAAGCATGGAAAAAGAGATAATCAATTTGGCAAAATATGAAGAATTGGAAGCAAAATATCGTGAAGATTTTTCAAAAACTTTGAATCCATGCTATTTGGCACTTGCTTCAAGTTATCGTGATATAATTGAAGCGAAAAAATATAACATAAAATTCGCAGAAAAAGAAGACGAATTAAGTTTGTAGGACTCAAATTGGATACAAAAGTCAAAGGAATAGTATTAAAACTCATAGACTACAAAGATGCAGACAAACTTGCATCTATTTTTACATTGACTGAAGGAATTATTACAGCCAAATTCACAGGTGTCAAGCGAGAAAAAGCAAAGATGAAAGCTGTTGCTCAGCCTTTCACATTTGCAGACTTTAATCTCAATCAAAAAGGAAACCTTAGAACAGTCACTTCTGCAGATATTATTGACAATTTCCCGAATATTTTATTAGATTACAACAAAACCATTTGTGGTTATATTATTTTGGATATAATCAAGAGTATTTTGCCTGAATTTAAGCCAGAAAGAGATATATTTATTCATACAATCAATGCTTTGAAAAAAATTGAAACTGAAAACGAGTATATTGCAACAATCGACTACATTTTGAAGTTTATATCATCAAGCGGTATGGAATTGGAATTTGGTGAAAACAAATATAATTATCTAGATACAATGACAGGAAATTTTGATACAAAAGCGGGACAAAACAAGAAAGAAATAGATAAAAAAGTTTTTGCTTTGCTAAAAGATGTAAATCAAGAAAATGAAATAAATTCAGACGAAACAACCCAAAAGCGAGCATTAAGATTATTACATAATATTATTTATATCAAATTTGGTGAAGATATTAAGTCGTTTATGTACATATAATCAAATTCTGTTTTGCAACAAAAAAAGTTTCAAATCAACATTATTTTTGTTTATTGTTTTGCAAATAAAAATTTTATGTGCTAAAATATCTACAGAGGTTAGTTATGAAAAGAATTTTTAGTTTTATGTTTATTATGTGTTTGACACTTACCAGTGTTATGTTTTTTGCTTGTAAAGAAAAAGGCGATTATTTGTATAAGGTAAACGGAATTGAGATTGAATCAGTTGAAATTGAAAAAAACAATACAGATTTTATCTTTGAAATTGAACTTGAAAACAAAACCAATGAAAACAAAGTTTTTGATTTTACTTTAATCAAATTGAAAGTTGACGACAACAATCAAAAAACAATTGTCGCGAACAATTTCAACAAACAAACTATCAACGCAAAAGCAGAAAAAGAGTTTTCGTTTATTTTAGATGAAGAAGATGTCAATGTTTATGGTGTGACAATTGGAACAAGTGTGTCTGTTTATTATGCTGATGTGAAAATTGCAACTATTGTAGTAGAGGATTAAAAATTTTAATTAAATATGAAAAGGCAACTGATTTTAGTTGCTTTTTTTTAGTATTTTTTGTAGACTTAAAAGGTCTAAAGAAAAAGGAGAAAATAATTTTATGAAAAAGTATGTTTACTTATTTAAAGAAGGTAATGCATCGATGAGAGAACTCCTTGGTGGTAAAGGTGCCAACTTGGCAGAAATGACCAAAATCGGTTTGCCTGTTCCTCAAGGTTTCACTATCTCAACTGAAGCATGTACTCAATACTATGAAGATGGAAGACAAATCAACCCAGATATCATGGCTGAAATTATGGAAAACATCGAAAAGATGGAAGAGATCACTGGCAAGAAATTTGGTGATAAAGAAAATCCACTTTTGGTGTCTGTTCGTTCTGGTGCTAGAGCATCTATGCCAGGTATGATGGATACAATCTTGAATCTTGGACTCAACGATGAAGTTGTTGAAACTTTGTCAAGAAAGAGTGGCAATCCACGTTGGGCTTGGGACTGCTATAGAAGATTTATTCAAATGTTTTCTGACGTAGTTATGGAAGTTGGTAAGAAATATTTTGAAAAACTTATCGACCAAATGAAAGAAAGAAAGGGTATTGAATTTGACGTTGATTTGACTGCTGATGATTTGAAAGAATTGGCAAATCAATTCAAGGCTGAATACAAGAATCAATTGGGAAAAGACTTCCCATCTGATCCAAAGGAACAATTGTTCGAAGCAGTTAAGGCTGTGTTCCGTTCTTGGGACAACCCTCGTGCTAATATTTATCGTATGGACCACGATATCCCATATTCTTGGGGAACAGCAGTTAACGTGCAAATGATGGCTTTCGGTAATATGGGCGAAACATCTGGTACAGGTGTTGCGTTTACTCGTAATCCAGCAACAGGTGAAAAAGGCTTGATGGGTGAATTCTTGATGAATGCACAAGGTGAAGACGTTGTTGCAGGCGTTCGTACTCCAATGCCTATTGCCAAGATGGCAGAAATCATGCCTGATGTATACGATCAATTCTTGAAAATTTGTAATACTCTTGAAAATCACTATCGTGATATGCAAGATATGGAATTCACTATTGAAGATAAGAAACTTTATATGCTTCAAACACGTTCTGGTAAGCGTACTGCTGCCGCTGCGATCAAGATTGCTTGCGATTTGATTGATGAAGGTATGATCACAGAGCAAGAAGCATTGATGCAAATTGATGCAAAAACTCTTGATATGTTGTTGCACCCACAATTTGACGCAGAAGCACTCAAAAATGCGGATAAATACAACGTTGTAGGTAAAGGTATTGCAGCAAGCCCAGGTGCTGCTGCTGGTACTGTCGTATTCACTGCTGAAGACGCTGTTGAAGAAGGTAAGAAAGGCAAGAAAGTTGTCCTTGTTCGTCTTGAGACAAGCCCTGAAGATATCGAAGGTATGAAATTTGCTCAAGGTATCCTCACTGTTCGTGGTGGTCAAACATCTCACGCAGCAGTTGTTGCTCGTGGTATGGGTACTTGTTGTGTTTCTGGTTGCGGAGACATCAAAATGGACGAAGAAAACAAGAGATTTACTCTTAATGGAAAGGTTTACACTGAAGGTAGTGAAATCTCTCTTGATGGTAGCACAGGTAAGATCTATGACGGCTTGATCAAGACTGTTCCTGCTGATCCAAGCAGTGGTTATTTCGGCAGAATCATGAAACTTGCTGATAAATATAAGGCATTGAAAGTTAGAACAAATGCAGACACTCCAAAAGATGCTTTGAGAGCAGCTGAACTTGGCGCTCAAGGTATTGGTTTGTGTAGAACTGAACATATGTTCTTCGATGTTGACAGAATTGGAGCATTCAGAGAAATGATCTGTTCGGACACTGTTGAAGAAAGAAAGGCTGCATTAGACAAAATCGAGCCAATGCAACAAGCAGACTTCGAAGGTCTTATGGAAGCATTGAAGGGCGAGCCTGTATGTATTCGTTTCTTGGATCCACCTCTTCACGAGTTTGTTCCAACAAATGAAGAAGATATCGCGCTTCTCGCAAGCAAACAAGGCAAAACTGTTGCTCAAATCAAACAATTGATTGCTGATCTTCATGAATTCAACCCTATGATGGGTCATCGTGGTTGTCGTTTGACAGTAACATACCCTGAAATCGCTGTTATGCAAACAAATGCAGTAATCAAGGCTGCAATTAATGTGGCAAAACGTCATCCAGATTGGAACGTTGTTCCTGAAATCATGATCCCACTTGTTGGAGAAATCAAAGAACTTGCTTTCGTTAAGAAGATAGTTGTTGAAACTGCTGACAAAGTGATTAAAGAGGCTAACTCAAATCTAAAATACCACGTTGGTACAATGATCGAAATTCCTCGTGCAGCTCTTACTGCTGACGAAATCGCAAAAGAAGCAGAATTCTTCTGTTTCGGTACAAACGACTTAACTCAAATGACATTTGGTTTCAGTCGTGATGACGCAGGTAAATTCTTGCCAAGCTATTACTCAAACAAAATTTATGAAAGCGATCCATTTGCTCGTCTTGACACTACAGGTGTAGGCAAACTTATGGACATGGCCGTAACTCTTGGAAAGAAAGAACGTGCTGATATTCACTGCGGTATCTGTGGTGAACATAAGTCGGAGGCCAAGCGGTCTTA
>JAZRUL010000089.1:0-1942 GCA_045652505.1 Candidatus Onthoplasma sp.
TCCTCCTTTTTCGCAAAAGACCTCGCTTGTTACGGCTGTTCGTTTGCAAGCGCTCTCTCAACGCCTACACAGCGCTATCACTCTTTTGCGAGGGGCTGCTTCGATGCAAAGTTCGCTTTGCTCCGACTTTTTTATAAAAAAGTCTCTGTCCTATATGAGTGTTGATGAACAAAAAATATACAATTTTAAATATAAATATGCATAAATAGAATTGTTACTAACATAAAAAATTACGTTCCTTTACAAGTACATTTTGTGGAGGAACTATTTTATGACTGGTTTTAATTCTAATTTCAATGATATTCAAAAGCAAATCTCTTTTGCAAATCTTACTGACGAGCAAATTTTGGAGTTGCTATCCATTTTGCAAACAAAGAGAAGTGAACAATCCAAACTAACAAAGGAAGAAAAGGTCTTTCTTCAATGTTGCAGAGAACGTAGGAGTTATTCTGCAAATAAGGATTTAGATACTGTTGTTTGTCCTATTTGTGGTTCAATCAAGATTATTAAGAATGGCACAAAAAATGGCAGACAGAGATACAAATGTAAAGACTGTGCAAGAACTTTTGGGGATACCTTTGGTACTGTTGCTTTTCGCTCCAAATTATCTATTGTAAAGTGGATTGAGTTTATCAAGTTAACTTTACAAGGGGAGAGTTGCCGTACCATAGCAAAAGAACTTGGTATCAACAAGCAGACAGTATTACACAACAGACATAGGATATGTTCTGTTCTTCATCAGTTTGTGTGCAATCAAGACGATTTCAAGAGTTTAGCAGAGAGTGACGAGTATTACTATCCTTTGTCTTTCAAGGACATAAAAGCCCCAATGTTTTTCTTGAATACACTTGGCAGAATGCCATATACTCATAGAAATTACAAACAAAAACTCGAATATATTGAGAAACAAGGATTTGACAATGCTTTCCTACAATCTCTCATTAAAAATGAAGAACAGGTTAGAAATGAGTTGCTTAACTACGTCAATGACGATGATTTAAAATCACAAGAAAAGTTCTCCAATGCCCTAAATGGTATGGATACAGAGAAAATTATTCAGGTCTTGAAGACATTGAATGAACAGCAGAAGAAAAAGAGAGGTATCAGCAATCAGCAAGTATGTAGTTTGTCTTGTGTTGATAGAAATAATAACCATTTCTTGCAAACTGTTTGTGTTGGCAGAATATGGGCAAGTCATATTGAAAAAACACTTTTACCACACTTTACGGAAGATACTGTTTTGATTACAGACAGCCACAGAGCATATAAGACGGTAGCAAACAAGCACAAGATACCATTAAAGCAAATTCCAAGCGGAAAGCATACAAGTGGTGGATATAGTCTTGGTCATATCAATGGTTATCACCACAATATAAGTGATTTTATGTATCTGTATCATGGTGTATCTTCCAAATTTCTTGACTACTACCTTGCACTATTCTATTGGGTTGAGAAGAACAAGCACAAATCCTATCTTGAACAAGCCTATGATATAATTACTCTGTTATCCAATCAGGCTAAAAAGATACCACTTAACAAGTTTAAGGACAAGCCTATATCCTTTGACTTAAAAGGTATGTTAAGTTAACAATTTTGTTGATTTTATCTCTGTAACGTGACAAATGAGCAAAAGTATGATATAATATAGTCATAGATTGAAACTTTTTTCTAATTTATCAGTCTATATAGATAATAAAACAGTTAGACAAATAAGAATTTGACGTTCAATTTTCACTCTACTAATGGTTGATTTCTCCCCTTTCAACCATTAGTTTGTGTTATTTTTCTTAAAAGGTGCTACAATTAAAGTGAAAGGAGGTAGACTATGGACCAAATCAAAATAGGAAAGTTTATTGCCGAGTGCAGAAAAAAGAAAAATCTTACACAAGCACAGTTGGCAGAAAAATTGAATATAACCGACAGAGCTATATCAAAATGGGAG
>JAZRUL010000090.1:0-1905 GCA_045652505.1 Candidatus Onthoplasma sp.
GTGGTTTGGAACACCGATGCAGGAAAGATGGTGGCAAAAGATGAGCTCGGCAACGGTATAAAAGAGGGCGATGTTGATGTTGAAGTTGTTTCTCCATTTGAAATTTTCCCAGACAATCTCTCTTGCGAAAGACTTGAAGACGTGAGAAGTATTATTCATGCAAGGGCTGTCGAAGTTGATGAGATAAAAGCTCAATACAATGTTGATGTATTGCCTGAGAGTGTCAATGCTTTCACTCTTGACAGTATGAGCGGAAACATTGGCGGATTGGGATACAATGCACACATAAACAAGGTCGCAAATGTGGAACTCGGCAATCATTGTGTTTTGATAGAAAGATATATTAGACCAAACAAAAGCCATCCAGACGGCAGACTCACGATTGTCGCTGGTGACAAACTTTTGTTTGATGGCGAACTTCCATATGTAAATGATGAACTCAATTTGCGAACATTCCCATTTGTCAAACAAATTTCGAATTATTTGCCAGGAAGTTTCTTTGGTGTGAGTGTAGTGGATCGTTTGATTCCGTTGCAAAGAGCATACAACGCAGTGAGAAACAGAAAGCATGAATATTTCAATCGAAGTGTCATGAATGTTTTGGCTGTCGAAGATGGCAGTGTGGATACAGATTCGCTTGAGATTGAAGGACTTTCTCCAGGCAAGGTGTTGGTTTACAGACAAGGAAGCAAGATTCCTGAAATTATGCAAAATCCAACAATGACAATCGATTTTGACACAGAAGAAGAGAGATTGCTTGCTGAATTCAAGACAGTCTCTGGTGTCAGTGATATGATGACAGAGAGTTATGCAAAATATACAAACCTGTCAGGTGTTGCTCTAGAACTTTTGGCAGAAAACGACAATTCAAGATTGTCGACTCCAATTGACTCATCAAAACTTGCAGTCAAGACGGTTGCAAAATTTGTTTTACGTTTGTATAAGCAATATGCAGTGATTCCAAGATTGCTCAAAATAACAGGCGAAAATGGTGAACTTCAAATGTATTATTGGGATCAAAATGAAATATGTAGTGATGATGTTGTGTTTGATACATCGGCAGACAATTTCGATTCTCTTGGGCAGAGAAGAACAATGCTCATGGACTTGATCAAACAAGGACTTTTGTTTGATAAAGATGGAACATTGAGTCACAATATGAGAAAAAAATGTCTTGATTTGCTCGGCTTTGGAATGTGGGAAAATAGTGTTGATATCAACACACTTCAAATCAATCATGCAAAAGAAGAAAATATCGCTTTGGCTCAAAACAAAGAAATTGAAATCTTACCAATCGATGATCATCAAATCCATATTGATGAGCATACGGCTTATATTTTGGGCGGAGAATTGAAGAACAAACCAAACAATAAACAAATCAGAGAAAAACTTTTATTACATATACTCGAACATAAAAAATTATTGAATATTTAAGGAGAAAAATTATGGAAGAAATGGAACAACCGAATATTGAAACTATCGGCTCCAATGAGGGCTATGGCAAATTCAAAGATGCTGAAAGTTTGTTGAAAGCTTACACAAACTTGGAAGCCGAATTTACCAAAAAGAGCCAAAAACTTAAGGCTCTTGAAATCGAACAAAACAACAGATCGATGCAAGAAGATAGAAGAGCCGAAATCGAGCGAAAAGTTGGCGAGTTTGCAACAAAATTTGATATTATCAAGCCTTTTAGTAGCGCGCTAAAAGAAAGTATGATAGAAAACGACAATCTAGATATTGCAGAAACTGCTATGGATTTAGTTCAAAAAAATTACAAACGAGCAGAGGACTATGCTAAAGACGATGAATTTTTGAATAATTACATATTTTCCAATCAGGAAATTAAGGATAAAATCGTGAAAGATTACTTATCCAAAGTGGCTCAAAATTCACCAAGTCGGAGGC
>JAZRUL010000091.1:0-3609 GCA_045652505.1 Candidatus Onthoplasma sp.
GAAATTGTTGATGTCTTTGTTTTGCTAGATATTTTAATATCTTTTTGATAGTCAAAACTCTTTACCTTTTCATTTATTGAATCATTGAGTTCTTTTTGTTCAATCAATTCATTTAACTTATTTTTATATCGTTTTATTGAACTAGTGGTTGAGATATACGCAAAAGCTGCTGTCGGAATAGTAAAAATTGTACCCAACAACCAAAAAGGACTTAAAATACATCCCAAAGCAACAAAACCTGCTGTTGATAATAAAAGTGAACCTAACGAATATAATCTAGCTTTTTCCGAATCATTTATTTTTTGTTTCGTTCCATTTATCATAGAATCAAATCCCAATATTCTCATAATTTCTCCTTTGAATGTCAAAATTCTATCATAGAAAATGGAAGTTGTCAATACACAAATTAAATAATTTCAACAAAAAAAGAACTATAAATTAGTCCTTTTCATGTTTATTATCTATTTATAAATCTTCTGATACCATCAAAATTGTCGCAATCGGTGTGTTGAGTGTAATACACAAGGCAAGCCATTGCACTCACTTCCATCAACACGTCAAGAGCAACTTTGACAATATCTATGGTTGAGATTTCTTGTTTTTGAAGCGCAAAGAGTTTTGTTTCAATCTTTGAAACAATGTCTTCAACTTCAACAGACAAATCTGCACAATATGTAGCATATTTGATACTTTCAGCCAATTTCTCAGGCTTGAAAGGTTCACGCATATTGTCAACATTTGTCACCACCATAGGGTTAGTTTCAACTGTTTCATATGTTGTGAAACGCTTATGACACATTAAGCACTCTCTACGTCTACGAATGCTGGTGTCTTTCAAATAGCGACTATCCACTACTTTGCTATCATTATAGCCACAAAAAATACATTTCATAATTCAAAACCTCGAGACTATTATCTCACATTTCGACAAAATTATCAAATGATTTTGAGTACTTTTTCAAAATTTTTCAAGAATTTTTTATTCCATATTTTGTGGCAACTAAAAATTTTGGCACAATATTTGGAAAATTTCAAAATTTTTGCCTTTTAACAAAGTTTTTTGTGATTGTCGTCACATTTGTCATTCTTGTCACTTTTCTTCTTGCCAGAATGATCTTCAATGTACAATTCAACCAAAATCGCATCAATACCGATCTTGCAGACACAATCAAATGGTATGAATAGGTCCTTGTTCCCTTTGAACAATCCGCTGAAAAACCCACTCGATTGCGGAACAACAAATCCAAGAGTGCAAGCAGTCACCACGTCAAAAATGACGTCAGTAATATGTCCCAAGTTTTTGCCGTCAACCGTGTTTATAACCTGCTTACATTTCAGTTCTTGGAAAGAAGCCTCCATATTGTTAAATATGCGAAAATTCGTCAAAATATGCCAAAAAATAATAAATGAATAGAAAAAATAAAATCTTAAATTGATATTGACAATTTAATTGCGATCAACTATAATACAAACACAAAAAAAAGGAGAAAATATGACAATTCAAGAATTATATGATTTTTTAGAAGAATTTATTAAAAAGCATCCTAAATGCAAAGATCAACCAGTAATGGTAAAGAATTTAAAAGAAGAATCAAAATGGGAAGAAGTCACTTTTGTGTCAGATAATACTGTAAGTTCATGCCCTGAATATGGTTCAGCAATTTATTTTCATTCAAAAACTCAAGAGGAAGTCACTCAAAAATATATTCAAAAAATGAAAGAACAAGAAGAAGATGAATACATTGATTATTGTGATATTTAAATATAAAAATGGAATGTTGTTATAACACTCCATTTTTTATTAGTTTACTAAATATAAATTTATTTGATTTTTTAATTCAAATATAATCCAACTTCTTTGAGATTGAGTTTTGCTTTCTTAAAGAGTGGTTTGCAAGCAGCAGTTCTTGATTGAATTGGAATTTCGTTGACATCAACGTGTTTGATTCCTTCTTTTGTGTCAAGGACGATTTCGCCGGTCACGATTGGAGAAATGACACTGAATATCTCTTCTTTTCCTGTGATGATCTTGAGACCTTTTCTGTTTCTTGCGCTGACAGGCAATTCGTTGAGGCTAAATTTCTTTGCCGAGCCGTCTTTTGTGATGACCATTGCTCTGTCAAGAGTGTTGACTTGACTTGCAAAGACGACTTTTGCTTTGTCGTTTAAGCTCATACCGATCACACCACCGCTGTTGCGTTTTGTCACAGGTGCTGTCTTGTATTCAACATTGACCGCCATACCATCGTCCGCAATCATCAATATTGAAGGCAATTCGTCATTGATTTGAACAGTCACGACACGATCAAAATCTTTGAGTTTGATTGCAAGACTGCCAGATTTGAGTGCTTTGAATTCTTCTGTCTCTATGCGTTTGATATATCCGTCTTGTGATACGAATACGAGTTCTTTATTACTTAACATATCATTCTCATCAAAGAGACCCACAATTCTCTCTTTTGCTTCTGCATTGGTGATTTGGCTGAGAGCCGTACCCTTGCTTGAGAATTTGCAAGTAGGGATATCTCTCACTTTCAAGCGGAAATAATTTCCAAAGTTTGTGAAAGCGACCACGTTGCTGTTCATACTTGTATGTGCCATTGCACTATGCAAAGCATTGATATTGTCATAACCATAAGTTGGTTGAGCATTTTGCATTTGTTTGATCTCAATAGTTTTGAGTCTCATACCATCATTTGTGAGAGCAACCACACACTCAGTGTCAAGAAGTTTCTCAATCGGTGTGATGGTGAAGTTTTCAAATTCGGTCACTATCTTTGTCTTACGCTCGCTTGCGTATTTTGATTTGATTTCTAATAGTTGCTTTTTGAGAGTTGAATATTGCTTTCTCTCGCTTGCCAAAATCGCCTTGTATTCAGCGATTGCTTCGTGAAGTTCTCTTAACTCTTGATTGAGTTTCTCGACTTCCAAATTTGTGAGACGACTGAGTCTCATGTCAAGGATCGCTTGAGTTTGCACTTCACTAAGACCAAATCTTGCCATCAAACTATTCTTTGCATGTGCAACAGTTGGCGATGACTTGATAATTCTTATCACTTCGTCAATGTTTTGAATCGCAACGCAAAGTCCTTCAACAATATGCGCTCTTGCTTCTGCTCGAGCCAAATCATACTTTGTTCTACGCACAACGACATCGATTTGGAATCGAATATAATATGATAAATAATCAAGTATACCAAGTTGTCTTGGACTCCCGTCAGCGATCGCAACTACATTGTAGTTGAAATTGATTTGAAGATCAGTATGCTTGAGCAAGATCGCAATAATATTGTCAACGTCAGCATCTTTCTTGAGAGTGATGACGATTCTCACACCTTCACTGCTTGATTCGTCCGCAATGTCATAAATATCGCTGAGTTCGTCTTTCATTTTCTCTTTGAGAGTACCGAAAGATTTGACCAAATCAGACTTATTGACCTGATAAGGAATCTCTGTGATGACAATATTTGTCTTGCCATTTTTCTCATCTTCTGTGTGGAAGACTGCTCTGATTGCCACCTTTCCACGACCGGTTGCATACGCTTCTCTCATCTCGTTTGACAAGCAAATCATACCACCTGTTGGGAAATCTGGACCTTTTACTATATC
>JAZRUL010000092.1:0-2418 GCA_045652505.1 Candidatus Onthoplasma sp.
TGTCAAAAGTGAAGAAAATCTCTCTTTAATAAGGCCATCGCTCATCATAATATCAAAATCTCCACCTCTTTTGATGCTGAGATTGATCTCATGCTGGCAACATGGCACTGAGAAAATATATTTCACATTGTTTTTGATCGCAAAATCGAGCGCAAAATCGGTTGCTGTATCGCAAGCATGAAGTGTGATCACCATGTCAATTTTGCCTTTATATAGCTGGTCTTTACTTACATCGCTAAGTTCAAATTTAAGATCAGTATAACCATATTTTTGTGCTATTTGATTGCAGTTTTTCACCACATCTTCTTTGATGTCATAACCTATGATTTTCGCTTTGATATTTTTCATTTTTACGAAATAATGATAAATCAAAAACGTCAAATATGACTTTCCACAGCCGAAATCAAGAATTGTGATTTCTTCCATTTTGCTTGTCTTGAAAGTGTGGTCAATAAGTTCGATGAAATGGTTGATTTGTTTGAATTTGTCATACATTGAACTTATAACTTTGCCGTCTTTTGAGAAAATGCCCAAGTCTACCATGGCAGGAACATCATCTCCTTCTTTAATGAGATAGTTCTTTGTTTTGTTGTTGGTCAAATTGGTGATCTTTGCCTGTTTTTCTTTTACTTTCAACTTATAACCCGAATTTGTCTTGCAATAAATTGATTCTTGGTTTGTTTTCTGAACACAAATCTGCTTAAAAGACGAAAAATCAATATCCAACACTTCTTGAATATCAACGTTTTCATGAAAAACTTTTGTTCCAACGAATCGCTCAATCTGCCACAATTTCTCTTTCTTGATCAAAATTGGACGAACAACAATCTTTTTGATTTCACTTACACTGTCGCTCAAAATTACTTTTACAATATCTGCACTATTTGTCTTTATATCATTAATTATCTTTTCCATAATAATATTCTAACTAAAACCAAGAAAAAACGCAAGAAATTTGCTTTGCGTTTTGATTATTGGATCAAGTTTTCAAGATAAAACTAGACATAAATAAATTTTTGCAATAAAAAATAAGGCTTTTGCCTTACTTTTAAATGTTATTTTGACTCTTTTGTGTCAACGTTTACAACTTGTTCTCCATCGTAATATCCGCAATTTTTACAAACTTTGTGAGCCACTTTCTTTTCGTGACAATGAGGACATTCTACAAGTGTAGGAACAGCTGCTTTCCAATTCGCACGACGTTTGTCACGTCTTGCCTTGGACACCTTTCCCTTAGGAACTGCCATAATTTACCTCCATAAATATTCGCACTCTAACTTGAGCGCTCGACAACATTCGGATATAATATATCAAATTGAAATCAAATTGTCAACTAGTTTTATGAATTATATTGAAAATTTTTATTCTTGACATTTTCTTTCTGATGTGTTATCCTATCAAAAGGAGAAAAATATGAAAGATGCTATCAATTATCTATTTGAAAACTATGAAAAGGCATTTAAGTTGACAAGAACACTTTGTAAAAATCTTAAAACTACATTGAAAGATTTAAAACAAGAAATTATTCAAAATATACCCGAATATTATGATCAAAATTTCAAAAAAGTAGTTAAGCTTTATAACAAACTCGTCACATCAAACTATTTGCTTATAGAGAATTATTTGAATATTGTGCATATTCGTGATCAATATAATGAAAAACAACAAAAATTGATAGACGAATATCCAAAAATCACAAAAAGTGTGACAAAGTTGAATTTTGAAGTGACAGATTTTATCAATGAGTATAAAATAGAAACAAACAACAATTTTTAAAACCAAACACTTTTTCTCATGAATTCGAAAAAGTTGTCTTGATTGTATTTACAATAAAAAAACCACTGAAATTCAGTGGTTTTTTTAACACTTTTAAAATTATTTCGCAAGATCGGCTGCATCAAGAGCGATCATATACTCTTCATCAGTTGGTATACGAAGAACTTTGACTTTGCTGTTTGGTTTTGTGAATTCTTGGATAGTTCCACGAGGAGCTGTCTTATTGATCTCGTAGTCAAAATCAATGCCGAGATATTCCATATCTTTGCACACTGCTTCACGCACTAATTCATCATTCTCACCTACGCCTGCTGTGAACACGATATAATCAACACCATTCATTGCAGCGGCATAAGCACCAATATATTTCTTGATTGAATAAACAAGCATATCAAAAGCAAGTTTCACTCTTGGCTTGTCAAGGTTGGCGTCAATATCACGCATATCACTCAATCCGCCAGAAATTCCAACCAAACCACTCTTTTTGTTGAGCATAGAGATAGTCTCGTCTGCAGTGAGTCCTTTGATCTTCATAATATCAGGAACAACTGACGCATCAATATCTCCAGAACGAGTTCCCATAACAACTCCTACAAGAGGAGTATAACCCATAGAAGTATCAATACATTTTCCGTCTTTGAT
>JAZRUL010000093.1:0-3421 GCA_045652505.1 Candidatus Onthoplasma sp.
ATTCAAGAGGCTGGAAGATTGGCAAAATCAATAATTAAACAAAAATAAAAGGAATGAATTATGGTAGATTTAACTAGTGCAGAAAATGCGTTGAAAGACGCATATTTGGTTGCGGCTTGCAATCAATTGAATACAAAAACCAACCCATTGCTTGCAAAAATCAAACAAAGTTCAAGCGATGTGTATGGAAAACAAATTATCAAAATGGCACCCGTAGGTATCAATGGTGGTATCGGTGCTGGCAGTGAAACAGGAGCTCTTCCTACTGCAAACGAAAACAATTACGTACAATTCAAATCGACTTTGAAAAACTTGTACGGAACAATCGAAATAAGCGACAAAGCAATCAGATCAAGTGCAAATGGTGGCGCTTTTGTTGACCTTCTTAATGCAGAGATGGAAGGACTTTTGTCTGCTTCAAAATTCAATCTTGGTCGTATGCTTTATGGTGATGGATCAGGTGCTGTTGCAAACGTAGTATCTTACGCTAACGGTGTTGCAACAATGAATTCTGTGAAAAATCTCATCGAAGGAATGGTTATTGATGTATATACTTCAGCAGGCGTTGCAACAGGCAATGTTGGTCTTCGTATCGCTTTTGTTGACAGAACAGAGAAGAAAGTATATTTCACAACTAGTCCAGCAACTATGAGCGAAGGAGATGTTTTCTATGTTCAAGGCAGCAAAGACAACGAAATCACAGGTTTGGGAGCAATCTTCTCAGACAGCGCTACATTATATGGTTTGACAAGAGCAAACAACAAATGGCTCGCTCCATATATCAGCAACTCTTCAGCAGAAATCAGCGACAATATGCTTCAAACTGCTGTTGACTTCTTGGAAGAAAACACAGGTTCAAACATTGACTTCATTTCATGTGGAGCAGGTGTGAAGAGAGCATATCAACAATATCTTTCTTATTATAGAAGAAATATTGATGTCGCAGTTTTGGAAGGTGGATATAAGGCTATGAGTTTCAACGGAATTCCGGTTGTTTCTGATAGATTTGTTCCAGATGACACCCTTTATATGCTTGATACAAAGAAATTCACTCTTCATCAACTTTGCGATTGGGAATGGATCGAAGGTGAAGGTGGAAATATCTTGCGTCAAAAAGCAGGCTACCCAGCGTATACTGCGACTTTGGTTAAATATGCAGATCTAATCTGTGATCAACCAAATGGACAAGCAAAATTCACAAATATTAGCACAACAATAACAAATCCATTTACTGCCTAGAATTGTTAAAGGAGAAAATTATGCGTATCGTAATAAGACATGATGTATATGAAATTTCAAAGAGAATTAAGGATATTGATAGGTTTTATTTTATAGTTTATGATACATCAAAATCTTGTTATGAAATACATAATTCATCGCAGTTGGACTCCACATATTGTTTGAGTGTTCCGTACAAAGATTTGGACGAACGAACGCTCAAATATGTGAGAGAAACATCAAGTGCAAATATTGAAAAAATATTAGAAAAAATTGAAAAAGAAAATAAGCTCTTTGAGAATGCGGAAAAAAGAAGTGTTCTCAAAGAACTTAATCAATCAATTGAGAATTTATAAAGGAGAAAATAGATGCAAATTATAGATATTCTAAGTGACAGTGCGCAAGTTTTGGGACTAATTTCAGAGCGAGATTTATTGAAATCAGCGACGATTGAAAATCAAGCAACTGTTTTAGAAGATAGCAATATCAAAGAACTTTTTCATCTTGTCAAATTTTCCATTCAAGAACTGTGTTCAAACTATGTGCCGATTGCTGACATGCAAGAGATAGTGGTTGATAATCTAACTTTTGAACTCAAAAACCTGACAAATTTCATCAAATTGAAAAAGATTTCAAAAGGGGAAGAAAAGGCTGAATATAAGATACTCAATCGAACAATTCATTTCAAGGAAAATGGAATCTATCAAGTGTATTATGAGACATATCCAAGCATAACATCTTTGTTTGACGAAGTGGACTTTTTGTCACATCTAAGTCCTGATGTAATCGTATTTGGTTTATGTTCATATTATTGCCTTAGCAAAGGATTGTTTGAAGATTTCAAATTGTTCCATGAAAAATATATTGGCCGAGCAGAAAGTCTGAAAGATTTAAAAACGTTTTTTCTTCCAACAAGGAGATGGGAATGAGAACAAAAAAGAAGATAGAGATAGAAAAATTTAACAATTTTTTTGACAATTCTCATATCTTGACCGAAAAATTTTTCAACATTTCACCCAAAAATAATTTGTCAGGTTCAATAGGTATTGAACTTGCCAATTTTCCTTTCAACAGAGAGAGTGATCTGGAATATAGTTTGAACATAGAAAGTCTTGGTATCACAGCCGTGAAGGGGATGACATGTTTCAAACAATATTTTCCGGCATCGGGAAACACTCAACATAGACTTTTATTATACGGAGACGACAACAAGGTTTATATCAATCAATTGTTTTATGAGTCTGGCGACTTGGATTGGTTGTATAGATTGACCTTCAATAGTGCTCCAATCTCACTTGCGTACAAGGAAAATGATGCTGATGCAATCATTCTGTCGAGTGTGGACAAGATGGTTGTTTGGAAGACGGATTATGCTCCGTATACAATCGCCGATGCACCTATTATTACTAGTATGTGTATGAATGATGGTGTGCTTTATTGCACTATCAAAGAGCCTGCTTTCAAGATTTGGTATGCGACAGATTTGAATGCCGAAAATATCGGTCAGATCAACAATAATTCGGGCTATATTTCACTTGAAGATGACTTGGGTTATGCTAGAAAAGTGATAACATTTGATGAATCTGTATATGTCTTCAGAGATTATGGAATCACTAAGATAACGAACTATAAAAGAGAAAATTCAATCAGTCAAATATACAAGTCAAACACTATGATTTATTGTGACACTGTGAGCATTTGTGGAAATCTTGTTTTGTTCATGACAAAAGAAGGAATCTATTCATTCAATGGTGTGAAGGTGAGCAAAATGAATGTCAAACTGCAAGGAATATCTGATATTTCCTGTGCGACTGCATCTTCACTTGGCAATCAATATTACGTGGCTCTAAGACTTGATTTTAGTGATGAAAACGAAGTTTTGTGTGAACTTGGTCAGCATGAAAATAATGCGTTGGTTGTGGTTGATATTACGGACGATTCTTATCAAATTATAAGAGGTGTTGATATTCAGAGTTTCTTGCCTGTCAAGACAGAAAATTTTGAAAAGATGCTTGTCACTTTTAATTCAATGAACGAGATTGATGTCGGTCAAATCACTAATAAATCAATATATTTTGACAAATCTTTGCCGAAATATTGGTGTAGTGGAAAGATAACAAAAGATATGAATACAAAACTTTTTACAGCTCTTAAAATCGACGCAAAAGGTGATGCACAGATCAACATTATATTTGACAACAAA
>JAZRUL010000094.1:0-12076 GCA_045652505.1 Candidatus Onthoplasma sp.
TACTTTTTATTTTTATATCTTTTGCAACCTTAATTCCATCAACATTTAAACTTACACCCATGAGTCTTGCTATCTCCAGATATAAGTCATCACCTGCAAGAATTTGAGCTTTTGTTTTTGTTGTGTTTTGGGTAGAATATTTTTCAACCTTTATATTTTCATCCGCCATAGCACAAATTTGTGGTAGATGAGACACAGCAATGATTTGTTTATCCTTACTCAGTCTTGCCATATATTCCGCAACAACAGTCGCTATATTTCCACTCAATCCTGTATCGATTTCATCAAAAACAATTGTTTTCACTTGATCCACGCTTGCAACCACGATTTTGTATGCAAGCATCACTCTACTCATTTCACCGCCAGACACCACTTTATTGAGAGGTTTGAGTTCAAAACCAAGATTTGAACTAAACATCAACTCAACCTTGTCATAACCTGAATATGAATATTCTTCTTCAATACGAGAAAATTCTATTCCCATTCTTGCATTGGGCATACCAAGATTTTTAAGTTCTATCTCAAGTTCTTTGATCAATTTGTCTGCTGATTTTTTTCTGACTTCACTCAGCGAATCCTGAACATTGTTTATTTCTGACAACAACTTCTCTTTTTCTTTGTTTAATTCAGCATATTTTTCCGCCCCATTTATAAGAACGTCGAGTTTGTTTGATATTTCATTTTTGTAGTTTTGAAGTTTTTCAAAATCTCCGCCATATTTTCGAAACATGGTTTTTATAAAATCAAGCCTATTGTCGACAAAATCAAATCTATCTTGATCAAAAACATTGTTTTGCAATTGCTCTTGTATTCCTTCATTAATATCCTCAAGTTCAATCAAAAGGCTATCCAATCTGTCTGATAGATTCTTATATTTTTCACTTATATCAGATATATTTTGAATACTTTTGATTGCGGAATAAACTTGCTCACTCGCACTCTCTGAAAAATTGTTTTTGCTCAACTTTTCAAAACTTGATTTTAAGTTTTCGTTGATTTTTTCAAACTGTGACATTTCTTTTTTCTCAATCATGAGATCTTCATATTCGTTTTCTTTAATATTTGCGTCCTGCAATTCTTTCAATTGATAGGTATACAAATCGATTAAATTTTGTTTTTCTATTTCATTCCCACCCAGAAGATCTATCTCTTTATCAATCTCTTTAATCTTTGCAATCAAGTCTGACAAATCAGCCAATAGTTGTTTTGATTCGGTATTAAAATTATCTATAATATTCAATTGATAAGTGTTATCTAAAATCGCCAAATGTTCACTTTGTCCATGCAGGTCAACAAGTTTCAAACACAACTTTTTGAGGCTCGCAACCGGAATTAATCCACCATTAACTCTGCAGATATTTTTTCCTTGAATATCCAATTCTCTTGATATAAAAATTTCATCTTCTACAACAATTCCTGTTTCTGTTTCCAAAAACTTTTTTTGCTCGTTGGATAACGATGAAAAAATTGCCTCAACCTTCATTTTGGTTTCACCAGAACGAATGAGCGACTTATCGGCTCGTCCACCAAAAACAAAACTCAATGAATCAAGCATAATACTTTTTCCAGCACCGGTTTCACCACTAATAACATTGAGTTTGTCCGTAAAGTTTAGAGCCAATTTGTCAATTAAGGCAACATTTTGAATATTTAAAGTTTGTAGCATTATCTAACTAATTTTTCCCTTACAAGATTATTGATTTCGTCAGCCAATTCTGTGTGCGCTTCAAGATACGCTTTCACATTTTCTTTTCCTTGACCAATTTTATCACCGTTATAACTGAACCAAGAACCACTTTTTTCAACAATTCCAAGTTCGATAGCAGCATCAATCAAACAACCCAAAATTGAAATTCCTTCACCATACATAATGTCAAATTCTGCAACCTTGAATGGAGGTGCAACTTTATTCTTCACAACTTTGATCTTTGTACGATTTCCAACTACATCAGAGCCGTTTTTGATTGTGTCAGTTTTTCTCACATCAAGACGAACAGACGAATAGAATTTGAGCGCTTTTCCGCCTGGAGTTGTCTCTGGATTGCCAAACATTACACCAACTTTTTCTCTCAATTGGTTAATAAAGATAACCAACGTTTTGCTCTTTGAAGTGATACCTGTCAACTTTCTCAATGCTTGTGACATAAGTCTTGCTTGAAGACCGATGAAACTGTCTCCCATTTCACCATCAATTTCTGCCTTTGGAGTGAGAGCAGCAACCGAGTCAATGACTACAATATCAACACCACCACTGCGAACTAGTTGTTCTGTGATTTCAAGTGCTTGCTCACCAGTGTCAGGTTGAGAAACATACATTGAACCAACATCAACGCCCAATTTTGAAGCATAAATAGGATCCAAAGCATGCTCGGCATCAATGAACGCAGCTGTTCCACCCATCTTTTGCGCTTCTGCAACCACGTGCAAAGCAACAGTAGTCTTACCACTACTTTCCGGTCCAAAAATTTCAATAATTCTACCCCTAGGAAGTCCACCAACTCCAAGAGCAGCATCAAGCGGCAAACAACCTGTCGGTATAACATCAACACCTTCTCCAAAATTTGTTTCGTCCATCTTGATGATAGAGCCTTTTCCATATTGTTTTTCAATCTGAGCAATCGCAGATTCCAATGCTTTTTTCTTATCTTCCAACATAATCTCTCCTTATATTTAACTTATTTTAGTATAAATCATTTTTGATTCTATAATCGCTTTCTTCTTGCATCTTTTTCAAATTCTCATCGCGTTTCTTGTTATCCCAGACTCTCTCGCCTTTTGTGTTTGCGACAAACGCACAATCCGTTGCAGTACAATTATATTCTTGAAAATATGATCTATATTCAACAATATGACCACAATCCGGACAAACTCCAGATATTCCATCTTGTTTAAAATTATACTTTCTCTGTTCTATCTTTTTTGCTAACCGATTAATCATAATTGTCTCCTACGAATACAAGCATTTTAACAAATAAAAAAGAAATTGTCAAACATTTGTTCGATAATTTCTTAATTTTTCTTAATTTTCTTTGAAGCAATCTTTGTTCTTAACTATATAGTTCACTCCTGATATAACTGTGAGCAAAGTTGCAACACCAAGAGTTGTATAAGATATAACTTTCATAGTCACCACAAACCAATTTGCAATATCAAATCCGCAAGTCAAGAAGTAAGCGAGCAACATACAGATTGGAAGCGCAATCATTTGAACCATAGTCTTTGCTTTGCCCCAAATATCAGCAGCAAGAACTGTACCTTTGCTTGCAGCGATAAGTCTAAGTGCACTCACCATAAATTCTCTTGAAATGATGATAGTTACAATGATTACACCCCAAGGAGCAGGAATTGTTCCATCAGCCATAATCATGAAAAGGACTGCAGAAGTCAAAATCTTGTCCGCAATAGGATCAAGGAATTTTCCAAAATTGGTGATCAAATTGTGTTTTCTTGCAATTTTGCCGTCCAACATATCAGTGAGAGCAGCAACAACAAAGATAACAAGAGCAACAATCTTGCCTATTCCGTGTGGAATAAAATCAGCAAGGTAGAAGAACATCATGAATGGTATCAAGATAATTCTCATCAATGAAAGTTTGTTTGGTAAATTCATATTTTTTCCTTTTTCGCTTCTGGCGATATTTTATGTTTTCATTATAAAATAAAAATAAAATAAAGGCAACTGATTTTGCCTTCATTTTTAATCTTTATAAAATTTGAATCTATCCATTTTTTTGATTGCATCAAAGAAATGTTTGTGGAAAGCTTTCTTGTTTACTTTATACACATATTCAACATTTCCATGTTTATTGAATGTAAAATCTGTTCTGCCTGGCTCGTCGGTTGTGTTTATCTTTAAGTATGCACGTTTGGTTTTGAACATTTCTGGGAAACGAAGATTCAACAACGCACATGTGTCATTTGTAGCAACACGTCTATCCGGATAATTATGCTCCCAATAGCCAGCATACATTTCATGTATAAATCTACCAACATCATTGATATCTCTCATATCCATAACTTGTTTTTCATTAAAGTTGCCAAGCTCTCTGCCCATACGAGAAGGAACATAAGTTATCGGAATACCACTTTTCAACACTATATCAATAGCCTCAGGATCGCTTGACGCATTAAATGATATATAATTTTTCCAACGCTCTCCTTCAATTTTGTTGCCATAAGCAGAGCAACCTTCTGTGTATATATGTTTAATCATACCAACAACATCAGGATGTCTATCTATTAAATAACCCAAATTTGTGTGAGGTCCGAGAGCAATTATAACTATGTCGTTTTTATGTTCACAAATCGTTTTGTACATCGCTTCAACAGCATCTTGATCTATTACTTTTGTCTTTACAGTCTTAGGCGGAATATAACCTCCCATACCATGCTCTTGATGAATAAACTTGGCATCTTTTGCCTCTCTTTCCATCGGTTTTGATGCACCTTTTGCAACAGGAATGTCAGTTCTGTCAAATTTTTCCAAAACATGCAACAAATTTCTTGTCACAGTGTCTATATCCAAATTCCCACACACAGTTGTGATGAGTTTTATATCCATCATTTCGTCATAGAGTGAAAGCGCAATCGCCGCAGAGTCATCTACGCCTGGATCGGTATCTATTATGCAATTAATTTTTTTGAGCTTCTTCATTATTTTCTCCGTTAGATTATTATATATGAAAATCTTTTTTTTAACAACTAAAATTCGCAATTTCGAACGTTTTGAAGAAAAAATACCCGAAATTTCGTTCGATAGCAATAACATTTCTCATTGTCGTGTTTAACCTAGTGACAAATAAAAGACAATTATTCTTTATAACTAAACAAAAATGCTAGTCGAGTCTAGCATTTTTTTGTTTTATAAATTCTCTTAAACTATTCAATCTACTTTCATATTCAAATCTTGTAAGCACGGTTTCTTCTTTATTTTCTCTTCCAATGTGGTGCAAAATATATTTATCGCCTGTAGCCATCAACGCGCGAACATAAAGTGGATTGTTAAGTATTGAAACATATATTTCATCAAGGAAAAGTTGATATTCTTCTTCGTTTCTACGCATTGGTTTTCCCTGCCAATAAAGAGTCCCATCGTTTCCCCAAAAATCCAATTCATTGCACGCTCGGGTATGGTAAGCATCAAGGCTAGAATAATTCAAAACCAAATTTTGCGTCTTCTTATTCTTATATTTTATCCCTTGCAAAACAGACTCAATACTTTTCACCTTTTTGCCCCTAAACTTAAATTCCATAGGATAAAGATTAGACAAAACTCTTGAAATACTATTTTTAAAATTATATCCCACATTAACCCATGTTTCACCTTCAGCATATTTCTTTTCTGTGTCTTCAATGAGATTATTGCCCATAAAAATACAACCGTCTTTCTCGATCAATTTTGGCATTTCAAATTTATAATCCTTTCTAAATTTTGTATATTCCTTAACGCTAAACATATAATCACCTCAATAATAGAATATCATATTATTTAATATTAACCAAACAAAAAAAACATCAATGTTTTCAGTGCATTCTCAAGAATCAAATCCGGGAAACAAATATTTTGAAGTGAAAAACAGCAACCAATCACAATGTCGTAGCTGTAAAAAAACAACTCGACCACAGATCGAGTTGAGTTTCAATTCTTACAACAAATTATTTAAGATATTTTTATTATTTTATCATAGCGACGATTAAGAATAAACTATAAAGTCAATTCGTCTTCTGGCAATTTTGTTTCGTCTTTTATTTGTTTGAAAAATTTTTCATACTTTTTTAGTCTTTCTTGATTTTGTTTTGCATTGTTATTTTCTTGCATTTTCTTATACGTTTCTTTTGAAATAACAATCGCAGGACCCGGAACAGCTTCCACATATTCTCGAGATTGTTTTTTATCTTTGTTCATAAAATACTCCTTTTAATTATTAACAAGTATATCACATATTCAATCTTTTGTAAATATTTTAAAAGATGTTAAAACTCCAACAAAAAGAAAGAAGAATGATTAATGAAAAATGATTAGAAAATCACTTTAATTATCCACAATTGTTCACTCTTCATTTTTAATTCATCATTAAAAAACTCAGGATACCCTGAGTGAAAAAACCTTATATTATAGGGCTCCCACGAGGTGCAAATCGAAGTGGGATAACGAGAAAGTCAAGCGCAAATTGCTTTTTGAGCTTTTTATAAAAAAACTCAAGCAACTAGCTTGAACTTTCGAGTTTTGGTGCGGGTGATGGGCGAGCAGTGTTAAGAAATATGCCCTTTGGCATATTTTAACGTAGCGAGGGGAGCAACTTGTTGCGGTCTGCCCGACAAGGGTTGAACCTTAGTTCCATTGTGTAAAATAAAAACTCTTATATAGGGCTCCCACAAGTGCTTGCACGTAGTGGGAATAAGGAGCATTGGTTTAAAAGGCCAATTTGCGATAAAAAATCAACCACTTTTCTCAAATATTCGAAAATATGTTTGTATTTTCTTTACAAAAAAAATCGAAAATGGTTATAAAACCAAATGCGACGCCGTGGTGCGGGTGATGGGACTTGAACCCATACTCTCACGAACACGCCCCTTAAACGTGCGCGTCTGCCATTCCGCCACACCCGCATATATGTGAAACGAGAGTATAATAGCAAAATAAACAAGGTTTGTCAACAAGAATAAGAAAAAATTTTTTGTTTTAACAAAATTTTCAATTTCTAACCCTACGAACAAAATCTGAAAAGTTTTGGCTCATCAACTTTTTTATATCCTTATCTCTATATCCAAAAGTCAACAAATGCTCCGCAACCTTGACCAAATCGTGATAAGAAGCAATGTCTCTTGGCAAATTCTTTTGATCAATTCCAAAAAAATCTGTGCCGAATCCAAAACTATTTATCCCAAACTTTTCAACCAAATAATTGAATTGTGTTACCACGTCAAACGAATCAATTTCTTTGCCTTTTATGAATTTGTCATAAAGCGTAATCCCCATATACCCATTTGATTCGACGATTGTTTTGATCTCTCGATCAAGCAAATTCCTTTTGTGCTTGTGTAGTGAAAATATGTTTGCATGTGAGTTGAATATCGGTTTTGTAGAAATCTTTGAAAACTCCAAAAAAGTTTTTCTATTCATGTGCGCCGTGTCAACCAAAACATTGTTGCCCTCAAGATATTTAACCGCAAACTCGCCAAAATTGGTCAGCCCACTTTTTCCAAAACTTCCGCCACCGAATTGATTGTCAAAATTCCATGTGAGAGCGCAGGAAAAAGGTTTCAATTTCACAAGATTTTCAAGATCATAAAAGTTGTTTGTAAAACTCAAATCTTCAACACTAAATAGTGCTTCGCCAAGTTTTTTTGAATTATATTCTTCAATAATCAATTTGAAATTTTGAAAATCTTGAAAGTCAATATTCTTGCCACGAGTAAAAACCGCTAGCGAAACAACTGACAAGTTCTGCTTGGACAAATATTCTAACACCAAAGATTTGGTGAACTCATAATCAAATCGATCAAAATATCCACCCTTCTTTGACTTGACACAAAACGGAAAGGTCAACAAGTCTGTGTGGCTGTCAGATACATACATTTGCATATCAATATTTATTCTCAAAACAAAATTTTGTCAATAAACTATTATAAGTCCATAAAAAAGTGAGTCATAAAACTCACTTTTTTGTTTTAATTATCACCGAAGATTGCTCGATATTCGTCCATAGTGATCAAAACTTGTCTTGGTTTTGAGCCTTCTTGCGGGCCAATGAATCCAGCCATTTCCATCTGATCCATAATTCTTCCAGCCCTATTGAATCCGACCGAGAATCTACGAGAAATCATGCTTCCGCTGGCTTGACGAGTTGCGATGAACATTTTGAGAGCATCTTTAAGCACTGGATCAAATTCCTGATCTCTTTGTGCTCCGCCACCACTATTTTCGCTTGCCGGATCTTGCTTTGGCTTTTTGATCAAACTGCCAGCATCTTCGTCATAGACAGGTTTGTTCTTGTCTTTGATATATTGAACAACTGAATATATTTCTTCGTTTGAAACATATGCACCTTGCACACGTCTTGGCTCAGGTTTGTCTTGCGGTTTGAAGAGCATATCACCTTTTCCAAGCAATTTTTCAGCTCCGCCACCATCAAGGACGGTTTTGCTATCCATGTAATTTGTAAGCGCAAATGCAATACGAGAAGGAAGGTTTGCTTTCACTGTACCTGTGATAACGTCAACAGACGGACGTTGAGTCGCAAGCACCAAATGAATACCAGCCGCACGTGCTTTTGCAGCAAGTTTGGCGATCTTGTCTTCAATCTCACGTTTTGCTTCGAGCATCAAGTCAGCAAGCTCATCGGCAATAATGACAATGTATGGCAATTTTTCTCTAATGTCATTTTTCACCAATTCGAGTTTGTTGAACTCGTTGATATTCACCACATGATTTTTTGCAAACAAGGCATATCTTCTTTCCATTTCTTTGATTGCCCAATCAAGAGCGTTGATTGCCATGATTTTGTTTGTAATAACTTCTGGAATCAACAAATGTGGAAGACCATTGTATTGAGCAAATTCCACCATCTTCGGATCAATCAAGATAAGTCGAAGATCTTGCGGACCTGCTTTATAACACATACTCAAAATGAGAGTGTTGAGACACACCGATTTACCACTGCCTGTACTACCAGCGACAAGCAAGTGTGGCATCTTGTCAAGATTGCAGAATATAATATCGCCATTGATATCTTTTCCAAGCACGAACGAGAGCGGATTACCTCTCACTCTAAACTCGTTTGAATCTATAAGTTCTCTCAAACTTACAGGACTCACTTGAGCATTCGGCACTTCAATACCAACCGAATTTTTGCCAGGAATAGGGGCTTCGACACGGATTGCACCATTTGAAGCAAGTGTCATTGCGATATCGTCAGCCATTTGAGCAATTTTGTTGACAGATATTCCTCTTGGCATTGTGAGTTCGTATCTTGTGACAGCAGGACCAACTTGAACATTGTTTACCTTTGCTGGCACTTTGAAGTCTTCAAGCACTTGCTCAAGTCTGTCAATATTGTCTTGCAATTCTTCGTCTGTGATATGGAATGGATTGTCCATATAATTCAACAATTCTACAGGCGGAGCAATGTAAGGTGGAACAGCAATTTTCTCTTTTGGCGCTTCTATTTTTTCTTCTGGTTGAAGCGATTTTGTTTGTGTCATATTTGGAATATTGAATTTCGAGATATCTACACTTGGGCGCACAACTTCAGTATCAATAGTTGAGCCCAATTCAGTGATTTCTTCTGTTTCTTCAATATCTTCGATATATTCTTCATGACTCAAGTCAATGTCTTCTTCAACGATCTCTTCACTTGTTTCGCCTGTATAATCTTGGTTGATATCTTCCAATTCTTCTATTTCTTCGTCAATTTGTGTCTCAACATAATCTTCTCTTGTTGAAAGAGTGTTATATTCGCTATCATCAATTTCTTCATCAACAATAAAATCGTCTTCGATTGATTTTACCTGTGGTTCATTATAAGCATATTCTTGCTTTGGCTCTTCAAAAGTTTCTTCCTTAATATATTCTGGTTTGCTTTCTTCTTGCTTGATTTCTTCAATATTAGGAAAATCGTATTTTTTCTCTTCAGCAACAGGCTTGTTCATCTTCTTGCTGTTGAAATATCCTGTCGTGCTATCCAAGAACAAATCTTCAGTATTCTCAGGCGGAATCACCGGATCGATTGGTGTCAAGATATAATCACGCTTTGACATAGGTCTGGATTCTATTTTCTTTTCTGTTAGATCTATGCTTGGCATACTGCTAGAAATTATTGTTGTTTCGCCCTTTTCAATTCCAAGACGGCGTTTTGCAATTTTCTTGGCACGATCTTCTTTTGTCTTTGGAGCAACTTCTTCATCGAGTTCAAAAGATTCTATATCTTCAAAATTGAATTTGCCTTTTCTCTCTTTTGTATGACCGTATGCTTTGTCAACATTTATATAGTCGATAATAAGTCCAACAAATATTGCGAGTGCAATTGATAGAGTAATATAAGCACCAACAACTGTCAAAAATTTGACAAGCAAGAAACTGATCAAACTAAACACAATTCCGCCGGCAGTGGTTTTCGCCATATAACTATCTTTTAAGTATTGTCCATAATTGTCCACGTCCAATTTTGAAGTCAAAATCAAATGGAAAATCATCCATATGATAAGGACAGCAACTATTAAATACACAACATATCGTGTTTTGGCAACAAATTTTCTTTTGCTAAGAAACATTAGCGACACAACAATTCCAACGAGTGAAATTGGATATACACTAAGTCCAAATGTACCAAGCAAAAAACTCTTCAAGAAATTGCTCGGCACCACACACACAATAAACAACAGCAAAAAAGCAATAAAGCAAATCAAAGGTTTGTTTTTAGGTCGGGAAATCTTCGGTTTCTTTTCTTTCACCGGTTTGATTTTCTTTGGCTTTTCGACTTTTTCAACTTTCTCTTCTTGCTTATTGGGCTTGTTTTGCTTTGGGTTAAATGAAGATTTGTATATTGCCATAATCTTTTCCTTTGACTTGATTATACAACAAATTTCAAAAAACTCAAACAATTTTTAAGTTAAATTACTACAAACAATTACTAACAGTTGTCGGATTATAGCCATTATTGACCGCAAATGACAAAATCTGGGTCAGGGCTTCAACTGTTTTCTTGGTTGGATGCATCAAAATTAGATCCCCGCCACTAAGATTGTTGGTGGCACGCTTGAATATCAAATCACTATCTTGGTCTCGCCAATCAATAGTGTCGTGCGTCCACATGATTGTCTTGTAATTCAAACTTTCAGCGACGTCCACAACTTCTTTGTCGTATGCTCCGGAGGGTGGTGCAAAAAGGTTCATCTCGATATTCAAATTCTTTTGAATCAACTTGTGACACATGTCAATTTCTTCAATGTTCTGCTTGTTTGTCAATTTGTCTTGATCTTTGTGATAGAATCCGTGATTGCCTATTTCATGTCCCCTGTTTTTAATTTCCTCAACAACTTCAATATTCTTGCTCGCCCAAACTCCACCGATGAAAAAGGTCGTTTTGACATTATACACATCAAAAATGTCGAGCATATCCATTATCTCATCTGCCCCCTGATAAACATTGACCATAAAACAAACATTATTTTTGCTGGTATCCCCTGCATAAATAACTCGTCCGTCAGCCTTGACCGACAAACTATTGGCATTTTGAAAAGACAAGACCATGAGTGTTGCAAACATAACAATTATAACAATATTAGGAATAAGAATTCGTTTTTTCATAATTTATTATACAAAAAAGTTTTTTCAATTATGAATTTAATTTAAGCAAACAAAAAAAGACTCAAACTGAGTCTTCTTTTATACTTTTATTTCTGTTTTTAATTTTATCTTTTCAAATCAAAGCAAATATCAATTTCGTCTTTTGTTGGCTCTTCCCACTTTGACAATAATTTTTTCATAAGGCCTTCATCTAGATAATAATCACCGCCACCAATTCCAGCCAATACTCTTTGGTTCCTTTCATCAATATTTTTTTGCCATGACGCGTCATCAATATTGATATAGTGCCATTCGCAATTAATGAATTTTGAATTGAAATATTCGTTAAGATAATTTCTGTCATTTTTTGACCAAAATCCCCAATCTAAAATTACATTAGTGCCGGCATTTATTATATCTTCAGCCTTTTTAAGCAAATATTTCTTTATTCTCTTAGATATTTCATCATGTTTATCGCCTAAATCGTTATCAAATAAAACATCTGTTAATTCATCACAAGACAAAATAACCGCCTTTTCTCTTTCTTTCAATTGTTTTGAATAGTAAGATTTGCCACAACAAATTTTTCCACAAATCGCTATAACTTTTGTCATATATCTACCTCCTATATTATATTTTAAATTCCTTAATAAACTACAATCTCCATTTCACACCTCCTATTTTGGTTTTTTAATTTGTATTTAAAATGTAATTATTATTGTATTATGCGTTAATAATATAGCATATTTTTTAAATAATACAATAGTTATTTATGGATTTTATAAAATA
>JAZRUL010000095.1:0-3736 GCA_045652505.1 Candidatus Onthoplasma sp.
GGTGTTTATTTGTATTTCTCTGGTCAACCAGAAGGAGTTGACAATGAATATCATGATGCGATCATAAAGGTGGGCGACAATTATAATTATTTTGGAACGCTTTATTCAGATGGCGGAAATTATTATACAATTCATGACAAGCAAACCGGCGTTGCAGATGATACTTTGAACATTGACTATTCAAAAGGCGCTTTCAGACTTAATGACCAAGTTGAATTGAATCTCAAGATTAAAGAAAATGATTATATAGACGTGATTGGTCTTAATAATCATAACAAAAGAGTTGTAAATTCTTTGACTCTCACAAACGAAACAACTTTAAATAAAAATAATTACAAGATAACAAAAAATGAAACGAACCTAAATACTGAAAGTGTTTCTGCGAAATTTAATATTGAAAAAAATTATCTATTAAAAACAAATACATATTTCAAAATAAACTATGATCAGTTGTATAAGATTAGTTATGACTTGAAAATTGATGGATCGGCTTTGGCTGACAATTATCTTGTTAATTCAGGAACAATGTCTGAAGCAGAGTTGAAAACTTTGTTGTTGAATAATATCAGCATAGCAAAAGCGTTCAGTTCATTTAACGATCTTCCTGATGTATATTTGGTTAAATCAAATGTTTCGTCAATCAAATGTGAAGAAAAGATCACTGATAGCACAAAGAAATTTTTGTATTACCAATTTGCTGGTATAACAGGTTATGGAGACAATCCAATGTCTTTGAACAATCTTGATTCTGACAAGACTTTGACTATCAACTATTCTTCAGTTGAATATAATGTAGAATTCAAATATGTCTTGGAAGACGGAACTGATTTATCAACAATTTCAGATTTTATTATGCCTTCGACATCAAAAGATTTCAGCTTAAAAAGAGGCGAGAGTGAAACATTAAATTCTTCATATAAACATAATAATACAGGATTTAATTATGTTGCAACAAAAATACAAGGAACTGATAACGAAACAGATTTGACAGAAGAGAATCTTGATATTGTTATGAATGTTGACGAACCAAAGAATATTGTTGTTTTAATGATATATTCATACATAGATTACATAGTAAGTTTGGAACAATTTACACAAGATTTCAATCTCAATGGGGTCTATCCAATACTCAATGCGACATTAAATATCGAAAGAAATGGCAAAACTTTGACATCAACATTGGGATACACAAAAGTTGCAGATGAGTATAAAACTGCAGACGATTTCGATAGTTATTTTGAAATAAAAAACAATGTAATGACAAAATCGAAATTGACAAGCAGTGATACTTTCGATCCAAATAAAACCTATTATATTAACAATGTATATGGAAATAATTTTGATATTTCAATTCATATCGGCGATAAAATCCATCTCACTGCACAAGTGACAAACTCTCAAGCGTTTGAATATCTTGGATGGTATTTCGGCAAATCTGGAAATAGAAATACAGAATTTGTATCTTTCAGTAGATATTTAATAAATACATACGCAGATAATGATGGCGACGAATATAAGTTGAAATTATATAGTGAAGAAAGTTTCAAGACCTATGATCTCATTTATAATATCAATTATAAAGAGGTTGAAAAAGAAAATTATATAATGGCCAAAATCGGAACAGATGAATCTAGTTTAGACTTGACATATTCTTATTATCTTCAAGTGTTGACTAATGTTGAAGCTGATTATGGCAATTATTATGAAATAAATAATAATGAACTCAAAAAAGCCACATCAATTTCTCCTTCTATAAATATGGATAAAACATATTACACTTTAAGCGATGTGTCTAGCGAATATAATTTGATGGTAATAAGCGGATTCAGATACAATGATAGTATAACATTAAATGCAACAAGCAATCTCCGCAGTTATGACAAAGATGAAAGTGGAGAAATAGAAGAAGGTGAAGGAGATTACTTTGTATTCATCAATTTCAAGAGAGGTGAAACTTTATTCAAAGCAAGTTCAAGTTCTGGCGATCCGGTGGTGTCAAAACGTGAGTTTAGTGTCACAGAGAATGGAATTGTCACAGTGAATTATTCTGAACCACAAGCCTCTTTGTGGGTTAAATACAGCAATGAAAAAGCAAGAGTGGAAGGTTTGTATACGGTCGAATATGAAGATTCTGGATATAAGTATTTTGGTACAGACAATAGCAAAGATTATTATTATGATTCAGGTGATAACACATACTACGCTTTGGCTACAGCACGAATTCGAGTATCTGTATTAAGTGATAAAATTAAATTTGGCTACAAATTCACAGGAATAACAGTGACAGCTGATTATACGGGGGGAGAATCTTCAAATACAACTAGTCTTCCAAATTTATCAGATGGCAAATATGTTTTCGATATTGATTTTACCGGTAAGTATCAATATAGAATCGAATTAAATTTTGAACTGATTGAATATAGAGTGTCAGTGTTGCAAAATGGTGCTGGATTTGATAGTGCTGAATATGACTTTGATACTTCTACTTCAGGAATTCAACCACTGAGTATGAATGTAGAGAACTTGATGGTAAATATGAGTATTCCTAACTACTATTATGTATCAGAAGTTTGGCTTCCAACTATAGCGGGAAATAATGGATATGAGAAATTTGACCAATTCAGACAAACTAATACTGACATTAATTATGACTTTTCTATCAACTTTTCAGACGAATTGACAGCGTTCGCTGCCTTAGCGAAAGCGGGAGAGGAAGTGGTTGGATCGGGATATGAATATATCAAAATTGTTTTGAAAGTATCTTATGAAATACATACAACAAATATAGAATTAAAGTATGGCGTAAATGCTAGTGAATCTATTCAAAATATGATATTCGATCGATTCCCAAATCTTACATTAGATGAGGGTGTTTCTATAGAAAAAGAGTTTATCACAGATGAAGGTCAAAAAATTGGTGTTAGATTTAAAGATGTTCCATTTGGAACAACTCTTAATATAAATGTTGATAACTTGATAGAAGGATTGCAATATGAAGACGGCTCGGTTGGTCCAAAAGAGTTTATTTTTGCTAATATCGGTGATGATTTGTCCTTAATCAACAGTGAAACAGGCGAGAATATAATAGAAGATTTAACTTCTCTTAAGTTGGTTTTGACAGTATATTCGATTGAATTCGATATGAACTATATCGGCGAGAGAGAATTTACAACCTCAGATGGAATGATTTATACTGCTGACAATGATGAATCGATAGCAGATCCAGAATATTCAACTTCAACATTGTATGGCAATTTAAGTTTCGATGCAAATGCAAATGGAGCCAATGGTATAAAGTTTCATTCAATGTATTATTTCTCAAGATCTAATGTAGATGCAGATTCTTTTGCGGAAGAAAAGGATAAGTTGTATATTTATGACAACGAAAAATTTGAAAATTTGAATGAATCTGACGAATTTGATCCAAGCATAACGTATTACATTAAAAATGATTTGACAACATCAAAATTTTCAGAACAATTTAATCCTACCAAGTTTGGTGTGATTGAAAAAGTGGTTAAGATTTTTGTCACTTACGATGATTATTTATTCAGGCTTAACTATATAGAATCAGTTTCTGGCTCAATAGGTCAAACTCCAAACAAATATGCTGACTATTCAATTGGAGTTAATGGTGTAGAAAAAGAACAATTGAAATTTAATGACGAAGTAATATTATCTATCGTATTAAATGATATCACATTAAATGATAAGTCTTATGCTTTAGCCAATGGCG
>JAZRUL010000096.1:0-3195 GCA_045652505.1 Candidatus Onthoplasma sp.
AGTAATTTATTTCACATTTAATGTTGCGGACAGAGAAAAAGGATCTGCTTCAATTGTTGTGTCAGGAGCTAAACACACTAGTGGTGACATTTATACTGCGGAAGCAGGAACAATAATTTCATTCAATGGTGTTGTGATGAACAGCAAAGGATATGATGTGACTAGCGATGCAACAATTGATGGTCAAGGCATTATTGTTAAAGGTCAAGGCTGGAGTCCAGTTGGAAAAGGTACTTATTTATTTAAGAATATAGGTACTTACGAAGTTAAGTTCACTGCTACTTATAACGACAAACCTGTCACTAAAACAATTTATATCGAAATCGATTCAATGCCAAAAGCTGAATGGGTAAATGCTCCTGAAAGAATCGGTGACAAGCCGGTATCAGGAAGTCATGGTTATCTTGATTTGGATACAGAAGTAAATATTCCAATGCTTGAAGTGACTCGTGGTGAATATTTGCCACCACTTGCAGTAAGTGTAAAAGTGACTGATCGTGCTGGTCAAGAAATTGAACTCATTGAACGAGATGGAAAGAAATACTTCAAATCTTCTGAAAAGGGAACATTCAAAATCACATATACTGCATACGCTTCACTTGTAGATATGGAAGAAGGTAAAAATGTAGTAGGCGATCCAAAGACTTACACAATCAAAGTTGGAGATGATGAAAATCCAGTTGTTAGCATTTCAAACAAAGCAAATTTGGAAAAAAGCATAGTTTTGGAAGGCAAAGAAATTGATTATAAGTTGAATATCTCTTCTGAAGGTAAGATTGAAGTTGTGATCATTAATAATGGCAAGACAACAACAATTGACACTGGTTTCACAATGAGTGATATCGACAGCAAAGGTAATAAAAATACTTTGGATAGAGACGATATGACTATAACATTGAGTTCAGATGCTGACTATTCAACAGAAACTAATTCTTCAAGTTTAAAACATTACAAACTTGAAGAAGCAGGCAAATATACTGTTAAGATTGTTGTAAGTGATGGTAATGGAAATTCAAATGAAACAACTTATTCATTCAACGTTATCAACAAAGCAACTGCTGGAAAAGACAATAAAGATAACAAATTGGGAATTATTCTCATAGTTGTATCTTCTGTATTGCTTGTTGGTATTGTGGCTTTCTTCTTGATTGCTTCAAGAAAGGGTAAAGGTCGCAAGAAAAAATCAAACAAAAGCGCAGTAGAATCTTCTAAATCTGTTGTTGAAGACAAACAAGAAACAAAAACAGAAGAAGTAAATGAAGATGCTAAATCTGGTGATGTTGAATAAAAACGAAAAGAACTAACATAATGTTAGTTCTTTTTTTTAATATAATATTGTCATCTTTCGAGCTTGAGAAAATGTGTTGATATATTTAGTTGTTAGAAGAGTTAAAGAAAAAACACTTGAATAGCTTCAAGTGTTTATTTTAGTTTTCTTTTGAGTTTGGCGATTTCTTCTCTTAGTTTAATTGCTGTTTCGAAGTCGAGTTGTGATGCGGCAGTGTTCATCATGCCTTTGAGTTGTTCAATTTTCTTTGGAATATCTTGTCTTGAAATATTGTCTTCAGATTTATCAATTCTGATTTTGAGGGAATCAACAATGTCTTTTTTGACCGTCATTGGCTTCACATTGTGTTTTTCGTTGTATTCTTGTTGTATTGTTCTTCTTCGATTTGTTTCATCAATTGCTTTTTTCATGCTGTCTGTCATTCTGTCGGCATACATAACGACTTTGCTTTCGCTGTTTCGTGCAGCTCGGCCAATCGTTTGAATGAGAGAAGTTGCGCTTCTAAGGAAGCCTTCTTTGTCAGCGTCCAGAATTGCGACCAGCGTCACTTCAGGTAGATCCAATCCTTCTCTAAGAAGGTTGATTCCAATCAATACATCAAACTCATCAGCACGAAGTTCATTGATGATTTTCACTCGCTCTAGTGTGTCAATATCACTGTGTAGATATTTGACTCTTATGCCATTTTCTCCAAAGTAGGAGCATAAATCTTCCGCCATTTTCTTGGTGAGAGTTGTGACAAGTACTTTGCCTTTCTTGTCAATTTGCTTTAATATTTCGTCATGCAGATTGTCGATTTGACCTTCGCTTTGTCTTACTTCTACGACAGGGTCAAGAAGGTAGGTCGGACGAATAATTTGTTCAACAACTTGACCAGATAATCCGAGTTCATAGTCGTTTGGTGTCGCTGAGACATAAATCGTTTGACCAATTCTTGAATTAAATTCTTCAAAGTCAAGTGGTCGGTTGTCGAACGCACTAGGTAATCTAAAACCATAATCAACAAGACTTGTTTTTCTTGCTCTATCTCCATTATACATTCCACGCACTTGAGGCAACGTGATATGACTCTCGTCAACAAAGAGCAAGAACCCTTGAGGGAAATAATCAAGGAGTGTATATGGTGCTTCGCCTGGACGTCTACCATCAAAATATCTTGAGTAGTTTTCAATGCCAGAGCAATAACCCATTTCTTGCATCATTTCAATGTCATAATTGGTTCTTTCTCTAATTCTTTGTGCTTCAATATATTTGTTCTCTTTAGTAAAAAATTCTTCTTGTTTTATAGCATCTTCACGTATATTACCTATAGCCTGGTGAAGTTTTTCACTACCAACTGCATAGTGGCTGGCAGGGAAAATTGGGCAATGCTTTAATCTATTTAAAACTTTTCCGGTAACAACATCAAATTCGCTTATATTTTCAATTTCATCATCAAAGAAATCAACTCTAATTGCATGGTCACTACTATCAGCAGGGAAAATATCTACAACATCTCCACGTGCTCTAAATGTTGAACGGGTAAAGTCAATTTCATTGCGTGAATATTGAATATTTATTAATCTATGTATTAATTCTTCACGTGATAGTTTATCTCCAACACGAAGAGATATGTGTAAGTCATAATATTCTTTTGGTGCACCAAGCCCGTATATACAAGAAACAGATGCCACAACAATAGTATCACTTCTTTCTAAAAGGCTACTAGTGGCGCTGTGGCGCAGTTTGTCAATTTCATCGTTTACGCTCATATCTTTTTCAATATAAGTGTCACTTGAAACTATATATGCTTCTGGTTGATAATAATCGTAATAAGAAACAAAAAATTCCACTCTGTTGTTAGGGAAAAATTCTCTAAACTCGTTGCATAATTGTGCTGCCAAGGTTTTGTTGTGTGCCAACACTAG
>JAZRUL010000097.1:0-5405 GCA_045652505.1 Candidatus Onthoplasma sp.
AAAAAAATCTAGTATTTAACTAGATTTTTTCTTATCCTTTTCTTGTGAAGAAATTAATAAATTTTGCAAAACCAAGTGTGATTGAATTGGCGTGTTTGATTGCCACTGCTTTGAATACTGATTTGCCTGCAATCGTGAGTCCAGCGATAATTGCAGAAATCAGTGATGGAATCAAAATTGACATAAATGATCCACCATTGTCGATTGCGATCTTCAAAACAATGCTTGCTCCAGCCGCACCTGACAAGATACCACAAACATCACCGATCACGTCGTTAAGAATTGAACTGACTTTGTCTGCATTTTTGATAAGAGCGATCGCTTGCTTGCTACCCTTTGTCTTCCTTGCTGCCATAGCATTGAAATCTTCGACATTGGCACTCGCAACTGCAAGACCAATCATATCTGTCAAAATTGCAATGAATATGAACACAAATATAACTGCGACTGCAACAATTATTGCAGATCCGTCAAGCACCAATTCGCTTAGCAAACTGAAAGAAAAAGAAAGGGTAATTGCCATAATCAACACAATTATCGGCCATACCCAAACTTTAGGTTTTTTAGTTTTGTTTTGTTTTTGTTTCATAATTTGGTTTAATAGATTTGTTATCCTACTTGAATATCCTCTAACTTGTTTCCTTGAAGTATATCATCAAATTTTTTCATAATCACTCCTTATATAATTATATTATCAAAAGAAAATTTTATTGTCAACAAAATATGTACAATGCCATGAGGCATATATAATCAAAATTGAAGGTGACACTCTGAGTAAACCTTGCGGCATAAGGTTCGGTTGGATTTCCCAATGTTGCACTTGCCCGTTACCAGCCAAGCGGTTTCCCTTTACGCAACACTTGCACCGAATCGCCACTGAGACCACACTATAATCCCCAAAGTGTCTTTTTTTAGAAAAAACAGTCTAGAAGTTTTCCTTGACAACATCCGCCAAATTTATCTTTATTTTGCATTCGAGGTTTCAAAAGCAACTCAACTTCAAGCTTGTACTTCACTTTGATTGAGTGTACACTTCATCCCCACTCTCACACTCAAAGCAGGCTACACTGTACATAACTTTCGCTATATACAGGTTCTTATCCCAAGCGATAAAGCGAACCGGTCTAATGACTTGGTCCCATCTTCACCATCTTAGGTCTCCGCGATAATTGGGCTTTTGCACGTATGCCATTACGCACCACCCAAAAATCTTAACTCTCAGCATAAGCCCCAGTTTGGGCAACCAAGGCCAACACCAAGAACTTCACAGTTGTGCCAACGATGCTTATTTCAGCATCCTCATTTGGTTTAGTTGACTAGAATACTGCACCTTCTAGTATTATATTATCATAAAATTAAAAAAATGTCAACTTCAAATGTCTTTTCACTTTTTATATGAATTTTTGGCACAAAAAGTTTGCAATCAAAAATAAATTTGCTATAATCATATTATGAAAAACATTATTATCACAGGTGCCAGCGGTGGCATAGGCAGTGAAATTGCAAGAACTCTTGCAGGAAACAATGCCAGACTTATTTTAATATACAATCGTCATTTTCGAGATGCAGATAGACTAAGAGATGAATTATCTGCTCGTTGCGAAGTGTCTATTTTCAAATGTGATTTGACCAACACAAATGATATTCATACTGTCACCAATCAAATTTTGTCTCAATACAAAACTATCGACTGTCTTATCAATTGTGCGGGCGTATCTCTTTCTCAACAAGTTCAAGATATTACCGATCCTGACTATAATTTCGTGATCGACAACAACTTGAAAAGTTGCGTAATGATGACAAAATTTATTTCAAAGAATATGATTGCAAATAAATCTGGAAAAATCATCAACATTTCTTCAATTTGGGGAAAAGTTGGTGCAAGCATGGAGTCCTTATACTCAGCCAGCAAAGGTGCAATGAACGCTTTCACTTTGTCACTAGCAAAAGAACTTGGTCCAAGCAATATCACGGTCAATGCAGTTTGCCCAGGACTCATTGATACTCAAATGAATGCTGAATATTCTGCAAAAGACCTTCAAGAACTCATTGATGCCACTCCTATTGGAAGAATTGGCAAGCCAAAAGATGTTGCAGATCTTGTATCGTTCTTATGCTCATATCAAGCAGATTTCATCACTGGTCAAATAATAACTGTTGACGGCGGATTGACTTTATAAAATCAAACACTTTAAAATCGCAAAGGTATTACAAAAAAAGACCTATAATTAGGTCCTTTTTTTAGGCATTTCTTTGTCTTTTTGCGATTTCTTTTTCAGAAGTTGAATGCTCCACAAGAGATTCTCCAACACACCATGTTGCAATCATAAATCCTGTTGTTATAAGAGACAAGATGGAAATTGATGTAAACAATGGCAAGAAGTCAGAAAGAAGTCCTGTTTTTGTAGTGTTCATGAAATATAATATGCAAGTCATAATCACAGCAAGAACACTCAAAATGTAAACCAACAAAGCTGTAATTCGTTTGCGCTCGCCTGTTGATGTGCAGTATAGATCAAACAATACTGTCGCAATCACAAAGCCTGACCAAACAAAATATACAATCTTAGCCCATGTCACTACATCTTTGACAGTCAGCGCATAGATGAAGAATCCAGCACTTGCCAAAGCCATAATCGCCAAAGTGTAGTATACGATGACCGACATCATTCTTTTATTTTCAACGCTCATGTGCCCTCCTGTGAGTATTATGAGCCTAAATTTGGTTTTTATTCATTGGATGCTTTGGAAAGTTTGTTTTTTAGTTTCTTCTTTTGTTTTGGTTTTGTTTCAACTTCATCTTTTGACAATATCGCCTTGAACAATTCACAACCAGGAATAATCAAAATTGATGCAATAACAACAAATATCCATTGCGATAAGTTCAGCATCTCAAGACCAAAAATGGTGTACATTATTGGCAAGCAAGAGACAATTAAATTTAACCCCAAAGTGATCAAAAAGCAAATATTAAACGTGCGATTGTTGAAAATATCTTTCTTTATTATGCTTGAATTAGATTTGCAATTGACACTATGTAATAACTGCATGAATATAATCGTAAAGAATACCATCGAGCTGGCAACTTCTGGAGTGTAGCAATTTATTCCAACCACGAACACTACCATAACAATCAATGTTTGAAGAATTGACTGATAAATTATACCCATTCCAACTTGCCCCGCAAATAGTCCAGCCCTAGAATTTCGTGGTGGTGATGACATGACAGATTTTTCGACCTTTTCCATGCCAAGAGCAAATGCTGGCAGGCTATCAGTCACAAGATTTATGTAAAGCATTTGAGCAGCTGTCAAAAATGTGTATTGTGGAAAAAATAATAATGAGATAAGCATTCCAAAAACTTCCACGCAATTTGTTGAAATCAGAAATTGAAGAGTTTTTTGAATATTGCTATAAATTTTTCTCCCTTCTTCAACCGCCACCACAATGGAAGAAAAATTGTCGTCAGTAATGAGCATGTCTGCAACATTTTTCACAACATCTGTTCCAGATTTTCCCATCCCTACACCAATGTCAGCAATCTTGAGGCTCGGCGCATCATTGACCCCATCTCCTGTCATCGCAACGATTTTGTTTATTGATTTGAAAGACTTGACAATCCTAACTTTATGTTCTGGAGAAACACGAGCATAAACCGTATAATTTTTGCATACTCTTCTAAGTTCCTTGTCTGATAGGTTGTCCAATTCTTCACCTGTGATGACTTGTTCTATCTTTGTTGCTATCTCAAGTTCTTTTGCGATTGCAAAGGCAGTACGCTTATGATCGCCCGTGATCATTATTGGCATCAGTCCTGCCCTGAAACAATCTTGAATACTAAACTTTACTTCCGGTCTGGTTTTGTCCATCATACCTATTATTCCCAAGAACACAAGATCATTTTCCAGATCATCTTGCGGATTGTATTTATCCAAAATTTTGCATGCAAAGCCAATAACTCTCAAAGCCTGGTCGGTCATCGAGTTGTTGTGATCGTTTATCTCTAATATTACCCTTTCGTCCAACAATTCGACCTTACCATTGTTTAGATAATATTTACATTTTCTAAGGATTTTTTCAGGAGCTCCTTTTGTATAACTAACTAGTCCGTTTTCATTTGTCACCACGGTCATCATTTTTCTTCTTGAGTCAAAAGGTATTTCGTGTATAATTTTTGGCAACTTGAATTCTATTTTATTTTCAACAAATTCAAACAATGCTCTCTCGGTTGATTCTCCGATGATTTTGTTGTTTTCTCGTTTTGCGTTATTACAAATCTTGACACAGCGAAAAAATTCTTCTGGATTTGCCCTTGAAAAAGAAAAAATATCCACAACTTGCATTTTGTTTTGAGTGAGAGTTCCTGTCTTGTCGCTACAAATAACTTCACAACTACCGAGTGTTTCAACAGCATGAAGATGCTTTATGATACATCTTCGTTTCGCCAACTGTTGCACACCCAATGCCAGAATTATTGTTATCACTGCAGGCAAACTCTCTGGGATAGCCGCAACAGCAAGAGCCACCGAAGTCATGATTGCATCAACAATATTATTTCCGCTGATGAGTTCGATCAACAATATAACTATACTGATAGCAACCACAGTCCATGTGATAACTTTGCCAATTTTGTTTATTGATTTTTGAAGAGGAGTAATTTCCTTTTTTGAATCATTTATGACTGATGCAATTTTGCCAAGTTCGGTATCTCGAGCAATCGACACAACAACACCAACCGCTTTCCCGCTCACAATATTTGAGCCGCAATAAGCCATGTTCCTTCTTTCTGCCAAAGGACAATTCGTTTTGTTTATCAAATCAACAGATTTTTCAACCGATTCACTCTCGCCTGTAAGAGAACTTTCATCACAAGCAAAATTGTTTGTATCAATTAGTCTTACATCAGCCGGGACAACATTTCCAGCAGTTAAATATACAATGTCACCAACCACCAATTCGATTGAATCCAGCAAAATCTGTTTTCCATCTCTTAAAACTAACACTTTTGATCTATCGTATTGTTTCAAACTCTCAAGGCATTGCTCAGCTTTTCTTTCTTGGAACACGCCTATGAAAGCATTGATAACAACAATGAACAAAATCACAAAACCTTCAAACAAATCAGTATATTCCTGAGTTGTGATTGACAATACGATCGAAACAACTGCAGAGATCAAAAGGATCCCAACCATAATGTTGAGAAATTGCTTGAAAAATATTTTCAAAAATCCACTTTTCTTGGAGTTGTCCAATATATTTTTTCCATACTTTTTCTGCCTTTTTTCAGCATCAGAAGAAGTCAATCCTTCCTTGCTCGAATTTGTTAATTTGAATATTTCATTAATATCTTTGTTGAACATATTTCCTCAATCTATTTTATTGAATCAAAATATGTTTTAGAACAC
>JAZRUL010000098.1:0-1754 GCA_045652505.1 Candidatus Onthoplasma sp.
CAAAATACAACGAATATGCATACCATCTGGGTCTGCATCACTCAAAATGATGATTTTGTTGTACTTGAGATTTTCGAGTTTGAAATCTTCTCCAATGCCTGTGCCGAGTGCACCGATAATTGTACGAATTTCTTCGTTTGCGAGCACTTGGTCGATACGTTTCTTTTCACTATTGAGCGGTTTACCACGGAGTGGTAATACTGCTTGGAAATATCTGTCTCTTCCTTGTTTTGCAGATCCGCCGGCAGATTTTCCTTCGACTATGAAAAGTTCGTTGATATCACTGTTTCGGCTTGTACAATTGGCTAGTTCTCCCAAAAGCATACTGCCTTCGATTGAATTCTTTGCTCTTGTGAGTTCTTTTGCTTTTTTCGCAGCTTCTCTCACTTTTGCGGCCCCTCTTGCTTTCTCAATGATCATTTGACCAATATTTTCGTTCTTCTTGCTTGAGAAGAATTCATTGAGACCTTGTGTACAAACGCTATCCACTCTTTGCCTAGCTTCTACGTTGCCGAGTTTTGTCTTAGTTTGTCCTTCAAACTGAACATTTTTCATCTTGACAGACAAAACCGCCACCAAACCTTCTCTGAAGTCATCACCGATGAACGGGATATCCTTGTCCTTTATAAGATTGTGTTTCTTGGCAAAATCATTGAGTGCCTTGGTCAAAGCTGTCTTGAAACCTACCTCGTGAGTTCCACCTTCTGGTGTTGGAATATTGTTGACATAACTGAAGATATTTTCAGTATATTTATCCACATATTGCAAAGCCAAAGATACATAAGTATCTTCAATCTCATTTTCGATATAGATTGGTGGGAAAAAGAGCGGATTTTGATCCATTGTTATAGAAGACACATAATCCCTGATTCCACCTTCAAAACATAATGTTTCTTGCACATTTGTTCTTTCATCAATGAGCTCGATATGCACGCCTTTATTGAGGAATGCAGTTTCTTTGAGTCTTTCTTTGACTGTGTCAAAATCGAATCTCACATCTTTGAAGACTCTGTCGTCAGGCAAGAAACGAACATATGTTCCTTTGAGTGTTGTGTTGCCCATTTCTTTGAGTTTTTCAACAGACACACCGCTGTGAACTTTGCCATTTCTCTCAATAGACTCGAAACGAGCGAAATATTTCTTGCCGTCTTTGTATACAGTCACTTCCAAGTATCTACTCAAAGCATTTGTGACAGACGCACCAACGCCATGCAAACCACCTGAATACTTATAGTTGTTGTCGCCAAACTTACCACCAGCGTGAAGTTGAGTAAAAACCACTTCTACACCGCTTATCTTGAGTTTTGGATGCGGGCTCACTGGAATACCACGACCATTGTCTAATACTGATGCCGTGCCGTCTTTGTGAAGTGTCACCACCACTTTGTTTCCATATCCATTGGCAACTTCGTCAATTGCGTTGTCAATAATCTCCCACAACAAGTGATGAAGTCCTTTTGGCCCTGTCGTACCGATATACATACCAGGACGCATTCTTACTGCATCAAGACCTTCCAATACTACTAAATCTTTTGAATCATAACTTGCCACAATTTTCTCCCTTTAATTGTTCACTATGGATTTAGTATAACAAATTAAAAATTTTTTAGCAAATAATTTTTTAACATACCTAAATTTGTTTTAAGGTTGACAAAAACCATATTTTTTGTTATGATTTTTAACATGAAAAACGAAACAAAAGAAATACAAATATATAAAATATATCTTTATGTCGGTAAAAGTGGAATTTTTGC
>JAZRUL010000099.1:0-4295 GCA_045652505.1 Candidatus Onthoplasma sp.
TGAATTGATGATTGTAGAAACACTGCTCATGATGATTCCTACCAAATCAGAATATCCAATCTCGTCTTCTGGATCAACCGATTTGTTGTATCTATCAATGAAATCTTCTATTCTATCTTTTGCTTCGAAACTTGTAGCATAAATACTGATAGATGTTGGTTTGTCAAGAGAAAGTTTACTTAGTTTTCCTTGTTCTACAATATCAGTTGAATTATAATAATCCATCATCTTTTCAGTGAAATGTTTTGTGTATGCAATTCCTGTTGACAATGAGCCATTAGATACATTGTCTTTAAGTCTCACGATACCGACAATTTTGAGTTTGTTTTCACATGTCAACAATTTGTCATTTATATTTTTGAAATACAAAGCATTGTTTACTTTTTGATCATCAGTCAGTTCCTCACCATCTTCACTGACATGGTACAGATTTGTCAACTTACCATCAGTGTTATAATAGAATCTATCAGGATCAGCCAACACTTGATATTCTGTGTCCAAAATGTCCGAATACTTGATGCTTACTTTATATTTTTCACCTTTTGCCAATGCTTCCAATATTTTGTCCATTTCTGGTTCTGGCAACAATCCCATTGTATACAAAGCATATTCGTCAACTTCGTTGTTTTTGTCAAGGACCAATATTGCTTCATCCGCTTTCTCTGGCATACGACCATCAAGGAGTTTGTATTGATCGTTGATCATTTTTTCGTTGTCAATCATCTCGTAAACCAAATCTGAATTGCCCATCAACGCCATACCACTTGACATAGTTGTTGCATTAAAATCGAAAAGTATTTTCGAGAAATACAAACTTTCAAAATATTCTATATTCTTAGTTGTGTTCGAATCATCAGTACTAAACGTGTTTTTAATACTTTTGAAAAAATTTGACATTTTTGCTTTGTCTTTTTCATTATCTAAAAGGTTAGATATTTCCTCATCTGTCAAAATATGGTCATAAATGATATGTTCATCAAGAATTTCAAAATCAGGGATTTTACCTTCAACTTTGCTGAGTTTATATCCCGATGAAGTTTTCTCAGCTTCGAGATTTGTTTTATTAGCAAATAGATAAACAGAATATTTCATTATCATCTTTGAAATCGCATCGCTTCCTGGTTGAACTTCATTGTTTTTGTGATAAATTCCAAGATTTATGTCGTAAGTATATTGAATAGCGCTCACATCATCTTTGATCTCATCATAGTTTTCATTTATATGGTTGTAGAATTTATTGAGATTGTTTGCCTTTATACCTTTGCTTAATGTTTCAAAGATTTCTGTCATGCTTTCTTTTGGATACACAGCATCTTTGTCGTGTCCTACGTCATCCGAATCATCAGTAAACATCATTTCCATCATGGTTGAAATATCTACACTTTTGGATTGTATCGTGATTGGATAACTAGACAAGGTATCTTCTTGAATTTTGTTTATATATCCAGAAAATCCTGAAGAAACAGCCATAATTAGTGCAATACCAATTATACCAATGCTTCCAGCTAGCGACACAAGGATTGTTCTGCCCTTTTTTGTGAGCAAATTCTTGAAACTCAGTGACAATGCTGAGAAGAAAGACATTGATTTCTTCTTTGTAGTTTTCTTGAAATTGGCTGTCTTTGGTTTTTCACTCTCAACAACAACTTTCTTTTTTGGCTTATATGGATTTGTATCACTCAAGAGTTCGCCATCAAGCAAATTGATAATTCTTGTTGAATAAGTATTTGCCAAATCTGGATTGTGTGTGACCATGATGACAAGCCTATCTTTGCTGACTTCCTTCAAGAGTTCCATGATTTGAACACTTGTTTTACTATCCAATGCCCCTGTTGGCTCGTCTGCCAAAATGATTTCTGGATCATTGACAAGCGCTCTTGCTATTGCCACCCTTTGCATTTGACCACCAGAGAGTTGATTTGGCTTGGATTTGAGTTTGTCATTTAGCCCTACTTTGTTCAAGACTTCAATTGCACGAGCACGCCTTTCCTTTTTCTTTATTCCAGACAAGCGCAGAGCCAATTCGACATTTTCAAGAACAGTGAGTTGAGGAATTAAATTATAACTCTGGAACACAAAACCAATTCTATGATTTCGATAATTATCCCAATCTTTATCCTTATATTTTTTTGTTGACTTGCCGTCAATGATGATATCTCCGCTAGTATACTTATCGAGGCCACCAATAATATTGAGCAAAGTTGTTTTTCCGCAACCAGAAGGCCCCAAGATTGAAACAAACTCGCTGTCACGGAAACGAATACTTACTCCTTTGAGTGCGTCAACAGTTTGATCTTTGAGTTCATACTTTTTCTTTATGTCAACAACTTCCAACATAACAATTTTCCTTTTAATATATATTAAAAATATTTCGCTATGTTAAATAATATCACTATAAAATATCTTAGTCAAATAAATTTGGAAAAAATTTTGTCTTTTTGTGTAAAATCAAACTTTTATTATATCGAAAAATTGTATTAAAAAAGAAGGTTAAACCTTCTTTCTACCTAGTGTAATGTTGTCCTTCTTTCTGTTTTGTAATTCTTTGATTGGGTTTGCCTTGTCTTGATATCGATAATCTTGACCAAGTTTCTTGATTGCCTCATCAATAACTATATGACTTGCTGTTTTGCTTCCATCGCCAACCACAATGTCTTGATAAGCAAAGAATTCTGCATTGTCTTTGAGTTTCAATATTTCAACATATTTTTCTCTATCGCCTGTGAGAAGCACTGTTCTTTCCAAAACCTTTCTCACATATTCCTTGTTTGTGCCGAGTTTGAGCAATGTTGGGAATTCTCCATCTCCAATCACCGATGAGCAATTTATCTTTTCGAATTTTGTGAAAAGTTCACAAGCAAGTTTCAAGTGCGCACATTCCATCTCGAAGAAATGTTGCCAAATTCGTTTGATATTTTTGTCGGTTTCTTCCATATATGCGCTATAGTATAAATATGCTTCAGTATATTCATGTAACACCCATTGCTCGAGCCATGTGCAAGTTGGGTCTTTCAGACTTTCGTATTGAGTCACGTGTTCTTCTTCGACCATACCGATCTCAGCATAGAGTTTTCTTCCCAAATCGTTTTTGTACCATTGAGAAATGTTCATATAGTAATTCATTGTTTGTTGTTCTGCTGCAGTGATTATTCCCGCCACCAATTTTGAGTATATATCACTCTTTTTCGCATTCATTGGTGCTTTGACATTATCCATTGGGTATCTATGGTGTGCGATTGTAGGTCTTGCCGGCATGATTTCAGTGAACTTTCCGACCAAAAATTCTGGATCAGCACCTTTGACGTCAAGCATCATGAGATTAGAAAATCTATACAAGTGGTCAAAGTCTTCAAGCAAAGCAAAATTGAGTGCAGCAATATTGTTTTCGTCCTTTTCGTTTTGAGCAAGTGTTGCAGTGAGATCGATTGCAAGTTGTTCGTAAGCAATGGTCGTTTCCAATATGCTTTCATTGATAGGTTTTAGGCACGCAATCATTTTTTGTTGCTGTTGCTCTTGACTGCGTACAATTGATATTGCTCGCTTGATTTCTGGGTTGTCACAATGACGAGCAAATTGATGCAAAAACCACACACTTTCATACTCTGTTCCGTTCATCAAAATCACTCTTGTTTTGGTATAAGGTCCTGCTTTTTTCTTGTTGTATGCTTTTGGATACATTGTCTCATAAGGCATAAAGTATTTGTTTATATCTTTTGTAGTATACTCTAATGGATTCATATTCCCTCCGAAATATTGATAACCCAATAGAAAATATTTAAACATAAAAAGAAAAAAACACTCTTTTGAGTGTTCTAATTTTCTTTTTTCTGCATAGTTGAAATATTGATTTTGTGTCTTTCTTTGTCAAGATATGAAATTATACCTTTGACGTCTGCATTGAGTTTGTATAGGTGATGAGTTGCAACATTGGCTCTGTCGCTATTTTCACGAGTGATAGCCATGGCACTTAGTCCATTCTCAAGTTTGATCACCGCTCCAACCGGAAGAATTTTGACAACTTTTCCAACTACTTCATCACCAAGGTTTAATGTATCAAATATTTCGTCCATTGGATTTTTACCTAATTGCTTGAGACCAACACTAATTCTTGAAAAATCTGTGTTGGTGTCCAATATCTTGAACTTATATGTTTTGTCAAGTTCAACAATATCTTTGAGCGTGTCAATCCTTGTGTAAGAAGCGTCAGATATTGACAATTTTGCTTTAGCGCCATTACTGAGCATAACGATAGCAAATTTATCTTCAAGTTTGATCACAGTTCCGTCCAATACATC